>JBKCCA010000446.1:0-1840 GCA_046305595.1 bacterium | reverse complement strand
GTATTATCTAACGGCTACACCATCGGGCGTAGAATCGATTTCGTATAATTTTAAATTACCGGTATTGGCAACCAAAGTCGGACATTTCCCTGAGACGATAATACACGGATATAATGGTTATTTAGCAGAAGATCGTGATGTTAATTCGATGGCTGATGAAATGAATAGAATGATTGAACAACCTATCAATAGAGAGCATGTTGCAGAAACCGCTTCTAAATTAAGTTGGGAAAATTATGCAAAAGCAATAGTACAATAAAAGAAAAATTCATGTTAGATTTATTTAAACAATCTTTTCAAATAACGAAAAAGAATATCATCGTTTTACTCGGATTGAGTTTAACGATAGGTATTATCTTGTTCGTAACTTACAGCTTACAAGCTTTATTACAGAACAATTCAATAATGAGCTTTATAGCAAATTTTGCATTCACTTTGCTAAGAGTTTTTGTATCTGTTGCTCTATTAAAACTATGTTTAATTTTAATCGATAACAGAGAGCCAGAATTCTCAGATATTAAACCAAATTGGAACGAAACATTGAGATACTTAATGTTGAATTTATTAATGACAGTTATTGTTATGGTTGTAGTAATGTTGTTTGCTGGTTTCTTAGGTATGCTCGGATTAATTCGTCCGGGTTTAATGGAACTCTATCAAAACATGATGATGAAGCCTGAAGAATTAACAAAGTATACAAGCAATGAAATATTGTATGCATTAATGGCTTTATTATTATTGCTATTACCAGCAATGTTATTGATGATGCGTTTACAATTTGCAACATACTATATCATTGATAAGAAAATGGATATTGCTGCGGCATTAATGAGAAGCTTGGCGATTACAAAAGGATATTTATTCTATGTAGTATTAGTATTTCTTTTAATCATCTTATTAAACATCATCGGATTATTATTTGCATTTGTTGGTTTATTATTTACCATACCAATGACCATGATAATCATCGCAATGCTTTATAAGAGTTTAGATGAAAATTATGTTGAGGTAATTAAAGAATAACAATGGGAATTAAATCTTTTGCTAGTAAAATTTATGCGAGTTACTTGATTTCTAAAATGAAGTCATGGAACAGCGATGCTATTAATATTCAAAATAGAGTATTGAGAGATCTAATTGAACAAGCAAAGAATACAAAGTTTGGTGTTGATCATAAATTCTCTGAAATAAAAAATTACACAGACTTTAAAAAGCTTGTACCTATTAAAGATTATGAGCAATTAAAAGATCCCTACATCAACTTAATGGTGAAAGGTGATGAGAATATTTTATGGCCAGGTAAACCATTGTATTTTTCAAAAACATCGGGTACAACATCAGGTGTAAAATATATTCCGATTTCTAAAGAGTCTATGCCTGCACATATACATGCCGCGAAAATGGCATTGTTATTTTACATTCATGAAACAGGTAAATCAGATTTCGTAAATGGCAAAATGATTTTCTTACAGGGAAGTCCGGAGTTAGACGAAAAAGCTGGCATACCCACAGGTCGTTTATCAGGTATAGTTGCCCATCACATTCCGAATTATTTGCAAAAAAACAGAATGCCCACATGGGAGACGAATTGCATAGAAGATTGGGAGCAAAAGGTAGATGCAATTGTAGAAGAGACTTATCATTTAGATATGACTTTGATTTCAGGCATACCACCATGGGTACAAATGTATTTCGATAAATTATCAGAAAAAGCTGGAGGCAAAGCGATAAAAGATATTTTCAAAAATTTCAAATTGTTCGTTTATGGTGGTGTGAATTATGAACCGTATAGAGCGAAGATTGAACAGACGATCGGATTTGAAATTGATACTATAGAAAC
>JBKCCA010000445.1:0-1343 GCA_046305595.1 bacterium | reverse complement strand
TCGTCGTACCAGTTGTTAATTTGACTGTACTGATGATATATTGGTATGTATTGAGCCTTTGAATTAAAGCTTAATATAGTTAGTAGAAGGAATAATAGTTTTTTAGGCATAGCGTAAATATAAGATTTTTTTGAGTTTTTTGGAGGGGTCGCTAAAGCTCCTTATAGAATTCGCTTGGTTCGCTCTCCCTACGCTGATCAAGATTTCTACCGATGGTAATTTTTTTGACAAACCTGATATATTCGTAAAGTACATACTAGTGATAAACCAAACATAGGTGGCATCGCTATTTTTCTTTCTTTTTTATTCGGATGTATACTCTTTTTGAAAGCAACAGCAATAGAGTATTCTAACTTTTTGTTAGGTGCTACGATGATTATTTTTTCAATGGGGGTGCGTGATGATTTCTTGGGATTGAACGCTTATAAGAAGATGGCTTTGCAAATTATTGCAGCGATGTTGGTGGTTGTTTTTGCAGAAGTTCGAATCAGCAGTTTTTACGGCTTGTTTGGCGTGTTTGAATTGAGCTATTGGGTATCGGTTCCCTTCAGTATTTTTGTGATGATTGTTGTGACGAATGCCTTTAATTTAATTGATGGTATCGATGGCTTGGCTGCTAGCATAGGCATTGTTATAACCTTTGCATTCGGAATTTTCTTTTTTGATATGCAGCAATTAGGTTGGTCTCGTATTGCTATTGCTTTATGTGGTGCATTACTTGGTTTCTTACCTTACAATAAAGAACCTAGCAAAATATTTATGGGTGATACGGGAGCTTATATCATCGGATTCATCATTGCGATTTTAACGATAGAATTTATAGAACTCAATAAATTTGATAACATTAGCAATCCAGAACCATTTATAAAATCATCACCCGCAGTTGGCATCGGATTTTTATTCGTTCCCTTATTCGATACTCTTCGCGCTTTCATCTTACGAATCTCTCAAGGCAAATCACCTTTATTCGCCGACCGTCAACATACTCATCATTTCTTACTCGACCGAGGTTGGTCGCATACCAAAATTGCATTGTTCATGTCAAGCGCTTCTTTGTTTTTTATAGGGATGTGCTTTGCCTTACAAAACATCGGAAGCTTTTATTTAATTAGCTTACTGGTTACTATTGGGGTAATGTTTCATGTTATGATTAGAGTGCTTTCTAAAACCAAAAGCTAGTATGCTAGTATGCTAGTATGCTAATATGCTAGTGCCAGTAGATAGTATTAGTTTTTAGTGATTAGTAATTAGTGAGTTGATAGTGTTTAACTAATAATTAGTAACTAATAATTAGTAACTAATTATTAGCTCTAGCATATTAGCATACTAGCATACTAGCATAC
>JBKCCA010000444.1:0-22467 GCA_046305595.1 bacterium | reverse complement strand
CTGTAGATATACCTCTAGCATTGAAGTGCTTAATATCTTTCTCAGGGAAATCGTCACCTACAACTGCCACTATTTTAGTTTGATCATAGAAATAAGAAGCGGCGATACTTGCGTATGTTGCAGCACCACCTACAATTTTATCGGTCTTACCGAAAGGGGTTTCTATGGCGTCAAATGCCACAGTACCAATGACTACTAAACTCATGTGAAAATATTTAAAAAAAAACTTTCGCAAATATTGCATAATTAATTGGAAAGACCTAATATTGCATTCCCAAAAGAAAAGCATGTTTTCGAATGGGAAAATAACCAGAAACTCCTGAATAGCTCAGCTGGTTAGAGCATCTGACTGTTAATCAGAGGGTCGCTGGTTCGAGCCCAGCTTCAGGAGCAGATAAAAAGATAAAAGGGTTATACTTGTATAGTGTAACCCTTTTTTTATGAATGACCTTGACACCATAAAAAACTTTGGGCCTTATATGGTCAAAATTATGAAGCTCATTGGGATTCATTCAAGGGACAACCTACTGCACACCGATTACAAAACAATCAAAAAGAATTTGCTTAAAGCCGGAGTTACCCCCTCATCTCAATATATTTTACTCGATTGAAATGGGGCTACAAGGTAAGAGTTGGAATGAAATTACAGCTAATGAAAAGAAGGAAATCAAAAATATATTAGAAATTTCCTAAACATTTGATATAGGTTCAATTTCTGACGAGGTCAATAGGAATGCGATACGGAAATGGGAGATTTGCCCAATGCACACTAAATGTTTTGGTCCCTTACTCTCTTTGCCGATTGCATAGCAGAAACTTTCAGCTAAGATAAATATTTTACGTTTATAACAGCTTCATTATTAGAACGTCAACAGCAAAGGCGCAAGACGTCTGTTAGCAAACGTTATTATTGATTTAGGACAATTCTGTAAGTCATAACAGCGTTTGCTTTTATTATTTTTAGTAAATATAAACCTGCTTCATGCAATAATTCAATTTGGACAGATTGACCTGTAATTATTTCACTTTGAACTAATGAACCTCTAACATCGTAAATTAATACAGTTGCGTCAACTTCATTATTAAACTTAAGTGTAAGTTTGCCATTTGTAGGATTTGGGAATATTATTGGTGGGTTCGTTTGTTCATACTGATTAACTCCAAGAATTGCTGATGTGTTTAAAAACAGCCTTGTCGCACGAGTAGGTTGCGTAAATGAAGTTCCAGAGTGAATTATATCTAATTTATTATCCCCATTAACGTCCGCAATAGCGGCAGATGAAAAATAAGCCCCAATAATCGATGCTGCTTCAATAAAAGTATTGGTTCCCATATTTGCATAAATTTTTGCTATAACAGCACTTCCTCCACCGGGACCAGTCCCCATCACATACACATCCAAGTCAGAATCATTGTCAAAATCAGCTAACTTAACCGTGCCTAACATTACAGGTGCAAATGGAGTTCCTATAAGTTCTGAAAAAACACCCGAACCATTATTAAGATAAAGTTTGGTCGCAATATTAGCACCAGATTGTCCACATATGATAAAATCAATATCACCATCTTTATCAATATCTCCAGTGGCAATGTCTGAGCTGGTAAAACCATCAATTGTTGATGAAGTATTTATGGTAAATATACCTGAACCATTGTTGTTGTAAAGTTCTGTTTTTGGCTGCCCAGAATTGTTTTCACCACATAACAGAATATCTAAGTCACCATCTTTATCAATATCAATAAACCTCGCAGCACCATATTGAAGATTAGTAAATGGAGAAGATGATTGGGGATTATAAATTCCTGAACCATTATTTAAATATAGTTTAGTCACTGGATTACCACTTGGGTTTTGCCCGGTTGTGATGATATCAATATCACCATCACCATCTGCATCACCAATATTATTTTTACCTGACCTCAATAACTCGAAATTACTCCCAGTTGATAAAGTATAAATTCCACTGCCATTGTTTAAATATAGGTTAGCAGTATTGGAAGGAGTACTTGTGCTGCCTGTAATAAATACATCAAGGTCGGAATCGTTATCAGCATCAAGAAATTTAACATCTCCATCATAAACATTTACCAGGGAAGGATTAGCCAATGCTGTAAAGCTGCCGCTACCATTATTTAAGTATAGTGTGGTCTTAATAGGACCTCCTTTTCCGATTACCAACACATCTTTATCACCATCTTTATCAACGTCAGCAAATGCCATTGCACCCACATCCGCATTTTGAAATGTCTGAGTCGAGTCGAATTGAAAATTAATAGTCTGGGAAAAACCTGTTGTTGTAGCGAGTATGCCTAGAATTAAAATTGTCTTTTTCATTTTTTTGATTGTTTGTAGCTTTTCTTGAATAATGATTGAACTATGTAAACATACTAAATACAATAATAGATACAAATTTCGAGGATAGTATATTTTGTGCAGCAACCTGTGCAATACCTCCCAATGTACAGTTTTATTTACTAAACACCTTTAAGGCTTTAGGCGTTTGAAAATCAACTACTATACCACAACTATTTTTAATAGGAGATGTAAAATGAGTCAGATTCTGCAAAATTAAAGAAAGTTCAATTCTTCAATTTTCTAATAGTTGCGTATTGAATCATCGGGATATAGCTGCAACTTTCGTCAATTAGGGGAGCAAACAGTTCAAACAGGTCATGTCCGACCTGTTTTTTTTGTTTATACCCCCTCAAACTATCGGAAATACTAAGGATTACTTCAATGGGTTTGGTGTAAATAATGGTTGCATCTTTTTTTTCGTCGAAATGGATTTTTTCACTAAAGATGCAACTGAGTATATTCCTTTTATTAACTCCATTCGATTGGTTGTAGAAATCGACCAAGTCCTTCAACATTGGTACATCATCAAATAAGAATTTTTTAATTGGAGTCTGTTCACTCTGTATGTCACGTAAATTCAATTCGTTGATGTATATTTTAGATTCGATTTCGGTCTTTAGTTGTTGATAGGTTTCTCCGTTGATATGTCGATTTAAAAATTCATCTCGAAGGTGGTTAAGTTGTTGACGTTGGGTCATGATTTCATATTCCAAACGGGTGATGGATTGGAGTCTCAATGAAGATTCGTTTGAAATGATTTGGATGACGAGGTGGATTTTTCATAATAAAACTTTTTAACTTCCTTCGTGAACCATCCAACACCCCCACCTAAAAAATGGGGGTTGTGCAATGGTTAGTAGATGTTTGATATTTTTAAAGTGTAAACCTTGTATTTACTAATTTCAATTCAGCATCATATTGTTTACCATCATAAGGGTTTGTTAATTTACCTTTCCAACTACCATTTATTTCTAAATAATCAATTCCATTTTTGTTGACAATTTTAGTGTTATAAATTTCAAGATTACCAGTAGTTGCATAGGAACGATACTGTCTCGTAATCATAAAATCTTCAACATGTTCTATATAAAACTGTCTAGTGGAGTTAACAAATGACATAGAAGCAGAGGGGTTTATGTAAGTTTTTTTTGTAATTGAACTAGGAAACACATTAATATATATTATTTTTCTACCCGAAATTGGATTAAATACATAAACAGAATCAGAGGGGCTTTGATTAAAGTATGTGAAATCACTAGATATGGAATCTCTTCGACGTTGAAAATCCGTGCCATTCCAAGATAAATAATCAAGAATTACATAACTAGATGCAGACTCAATAGGTTCTGATTCATCTTTCTTACATGACATAGCAAACACTAAGAAAAACGATACAAGAAATAACAGTTTATTTTTAGACATATTAGATTTATTAAATAGTTTAATATTCTAAAATAACTAAAATATACATTTCAAACAATAACATATATGACATGTACATCAATATATAAATTAAAGAAGATACTACAAGAACAAAAATGATTGAGATAGTTCTAAAGATAGTAATTTTCATTGGGGTTGTAGGTGTAATACTAGGAACCATGGGATGGATAATGGATACCATCCAAAATAAATCTATATCAAATCTAACCGTTGAAGACCTGAACATACCCAAAACCAAATTCATCAACATGGTTAACGACTGGTGTGATAATAATATCCGAAAATCATCAAGACCCAAACCAAGTATAGAAATCAAATACCACAAGAATAAAAAGTATGATGGAATCTACTACCCAACAACAAATACAATAGTCGTATATGTAAACAATACGAATAAGGTATTAGAACTTACGAACACCATTATCCATGAATACACTCATTACAACCAAAACAAAAAAGGGTTCAATAAGAAGTACGAACAATACAACAATGATATCGGGTATTGGAATAACCCATATGAAATAGAAAGTAGAATAGAATCAAACAAATACAAAATCAATTGTCTGAAAGATATACTAACAAATTACAATACAAAGTAACCCAAAGGGTCATGAGACCCTGTTAAACCATGTTCGATGTAAAACCACATAGTTGGATAATGGGGAATAATTGTAACTTTGTTCAATCATGGGAGCAGAAAGCCCACACGACTATGGGCTTTTTTTATTTAAATGCATATGTTCTACTTATACATCTTACATTCAGAGACAGCTAATCGTTACTTCATTGGTAATTCGGAAGATCCAAAAGAGAGTTTAAGCTTTCATAATTCAAACGAAACACATAAGTATACAGGCAAATATGCTGATTGGAGAACGGTAGCATTATTTCAATGCTCAGATTCAAAAGAAGAAGTAAGGAAAATCGAAGACTTTATAACTAAACAAAAAAACAAGAAGTTATTAATGAAATTGATAGATCCAAGTTTCACACCACTAGATAAATTAGAAAGCTTGAAGAGAATTGAATTATAACTCTTTAAAAAACCAATAATCTGTTTGTGGAGTTGAGCCAAGTGGAAAATCATTTTCTATTCCTGAATTTACGAAACCATGTTTTTCGTAAAAACCTCTAGCTCTAAAATTGTATTCCCATACAGACAAATACATTATTTCAAAACTATTATTTCTGGCGAAGTCTATTGCAAATTGCATTAACTTATTCGCCACACCTACACCATGAAATTCTTTTAAAACATACAAACGAACCAGTTCAATACATTTTCGATCTTTAAAAGAATCTAATGGGCAATCATGTTTAGCGTTAATGCGCATATAGCCTTTTATAATATCTTCTTCCTCAAAAAAAAAGAAATTATCTGTATCATCTTGCAATTCAGAAGCAACCTGTGCTGAATTAAAATATAAATCTAATACACCGCGCATATCTTCCTTAGTGCAAGTATTACCAAAGGTATCATCAAAAGTTTTTACACCGATGTTCTGCAATTGCTTAACATCATTAATATCACAACGTCGAATCATATAATTACTCTTTAACACTCCACCTCATTACTAATGTGTTGATCATTAATAAACCCATCATATAAAACGAGTCTTCAAAAGGAATAGTAAACCATCTGAAAGCAATATTTTCAGTATCATCGTACAATACAATGGGTATAGATGTTAGCAGTCCGTTCACTATGAAAAACGGTATCAAAGAAATAATATAACCTATAATAAAGTAAGCATGCCATTTCTTATACCAATTAAAAAACCAAAATGATAATATTGCAAGAATAGAAAATGTTACTAGAGTGTACATTCTATCATGGTACTTTATCAACATGAAAAGAGATAATGCATAAGTTAAAAACCAAAAGTATTTCAGGTGTTTGATTTCTGATACTTTCGGGAAGTATGCTTCCACACAATGTATCACAAATACACATGCATAAGGCACTACTAAGAAAAACAATACTTCTTCAATAGGTAAAGATCCGATTTTATATCCTGTTATATATTCTTCATTAAAAGACCAGACATTATTAATAGTAAATAAATGATCCCAGACTAAAAAGATAATACCACCAATTAATAAGCCTTTAAAAAGTTTTGGCCAATGTTTATAGAATGCAACTTTTTTATCAAAAGATAATAGGAAGGGGAATAAGACTGTAAAGAAATCAATTAATAAATAGTAATACTTATTCATATTAAATTGATTTTAAAACCGCTAACATTTTTTCTCTTTCATTATTGCTTAATACATTTGACTTAAGCATAAATTGATATATTTCAGTTACTAGAACTTTGTCTTTATTTTTAAATTTTTTCTGAAGAAACAAGCTAACGATGATCGATTTATCTTCATCTAAATTTTTCGACAAGCCAAGGTACTTAGGCACATTCAACTGAACACTGTATCTCAAGAAACGAATTTCAATATCATCTGAACTCTTTAAGACTGCTTCAGTTATGATTTTGTCAAAAGAATTCATGAAGTCTAATTTATTATATGGGTTCCATGCGTGTTTAGCTTTAAGTGCTTCTGTGCAGGCTTTATATGCTAAGGTTAGAGCATCTGGGTTATCAATTTTGCTTAGTTTATCTGATAAGGCATTAGCAACTTTTGAATCATAAACTGCTAATTGATATTTTTTGCGAATATCATCTATAGTATGAACAGAAGAAAATGCCATTAATGAATTCATAACTAAGAGAGTTATTAAACCAAACAACTTCATGCAGAGATAAATTTATTTTTAAAATAAGCTTCAAGAAATAAATATGCTTTTCTACCATCTGCAACTCTAATTCTTTTTTTAGAAACTTCTGTTGCAGGTAAGTTTTTTATTTTCTTAAATAAATCTAGGTAATATCTATAAGCGATATAAACCCCTAATCGTGCACCATCAGGTAATTTCTTAATACCTTCTAAGCCGTGATCAAAATCTTTTTGAATATCTTCTTCGATAATTAATTTTTGATCTTCACAAAATTCAGCAAACTCAACATTTGGGAAATATACTCTACCCCTGTCATAATAATCAGACTTTATATCTCGCAAGAAATTTATCTTTTGAAAAGCTGCACCTAAACTACGTGCATAAGGCGTTAAGTTTTCATATACCTTTAAATCCCCTTCACAAAATATCATCAAACACATAAGTCCGATTACCTCCGCCGAACCATATATATATTCATTGTATTGCTCAGGGTCATATTTACTTTTATCAATATCCATTTCCATTGAATGCAAAAATGCCTCAATTAAATCATGTGGTATATTGTATTTGTTAACGGCATATTGGAATGAATGCAAAACTGGATTTAAGCTTATCTTTTGTGCTATTGCTTGATAAGTATCTGCTTTGAAGTTTTTGAATAACAATTCCTTGTCAAATTCATGAAAAGTGTCAACAATTTCATCAGCATATCTCACAAAACCATAAACAGCATAAATAGGATATCTATATTTTTTATCAAATGCTCTAATACCTAAACTAAAAGAGGTACTGTAGCGCTTAGTAATGACCTTACTACACTCTAAACATGTATCGCGATACAATTCCTGCATATTTTTTAATATTTTGGTACTTTCCATAAACACCTTAGGGCAATTTTGGTTTGTTATATAGTTTACAATTTATAAAACCAACAGCAAAATAGACTAAATTAATGAAAAATAAGAAAGAAGTAGTTGTAATTGGTGCAGGTTTCGCTGGCTTAACAGCCTCAGCATTATTAGCAAAAAAAGGATTCTCAGTAAAACTTATAGATAAGAATGATCAAACTGGTGGTAGAGCTAGGGTGTGGAAAGAGCAGGGATTTGTTTTTGACATGGGACCAAGTTGGTATTGGATGCCAGAAGTTTTTGAAAACTATTTCGCTTTGTTTGGCAAAAAAGCAAGTGATTTTTACGAACTAAAAAGAATGAACCCTTCGTATAGAATTTATTTTGCAGAGAATGATATTTTAGATGTACCATCCGACTATAAAGATTTAATGCGGATGTTTGAAGAAATAGAACCAGGTAGCGCTAAGCATCTTGATAAATTTCTAAAAGAAGCTAAATATAAATATGAAACCGGAATGAATGATTTTGTATGGAGAACATCGAACTCAATAACAGAATTTTTTGACATCCGAATTCTTCAACAATTATTTAAAATAAATTTATTTGGCTCTGTTAGCCATGAAGTACGTTCAGCTTTCAAAAATAAAAAGTTAATAAAACTATTAGAATTTCCGGTTTTATTTTTGGGAGCAACTCCACAAAACACACCCGGTCTATACAGTTTGATGAACTATGCTGATTTAGTTTTAGGCACTTGGTATCCGATGGGTGGCATGAATGAAATTGTAAAAGCAATGGAAAGTATTGCTAGAGACCTAGGTGTTGAAATTATTTTGAATGAAGAAGTAAAGCATATAAAATCAGAAAACAATAAAGTAAATTCTGTAGTAACTACAACAAATACATATAATGTAGATGCTGTAGTTGCAGCAAACGATTATGTGAATACTGATCTGAAATTATTAGAAAAAGATAAATCAAATTATGATGAAACGTATTGGGAGAAAAGAACAATGTCTCCATCATCATTATTATTTTATGTAGGCTTAAACAAGAAACTAGAAAATGTTAAGCATCATAATTTATTCTTTGATGAAGATTTTGAAACGCATGCACATGAAATTTATACAGAACCAGCATGGCCATCTAAGCCATTATTTTATACATGCATACCATCAGTAACTGACCCAAGCGTTGCTCCTGAGGGTAATGAGAATTTATTTTTCTTGATACCATTAGCCCCGGGATTAAAAGATTCAGATCAGGAAAGAGAAAAGTATTTTAATATTATGGTAGAAAGATTTGAAAAGCTTACTGGTCAATCGATCAAAGAAAACATCATAATTAAGAGATCATTTGCTATGAATGATTTTGAGAAAGATTATAATTCGTTTAAAGGCAATGCCTACGGATTAGCAAATACACTTTTACAAACAGCATTTTTAAAACCAAAGTTAAAGTCGAAGAATTTAAAAAACTTGTTTTACGCCGGACAGTTAACAGTGCCAGGTCCGGGTGTGCCCCCATCAATCATATCAGGACAAATAGCAGCACGAGAGTTAGAAAAGCTGTTTAATTAGGACATGATTTTTACTAAATATCAATTAATTAAATAATATTTAGATATTATGTTAAATAGAACTAGTCTAAAACAGCCTTAATTAATGTTTAAACATAATGTTTAACTTTTGTAACAAAATAGTTTAACAAAAATTTGGTTGTTGGTCATATTAATACTTACATTTGATTAACAAAAAAAGAAAACCTATGACAAGACCAGAATTCAATGACATGGTTTTGAGACAAACCAGCTCATTAAGAACGTATGCATTACACTTCACACATGATGCTGAAGATGCTGATGATTTAGTTCAAGACACATTATTAAAAGCTATCACATATTATAATAAATTTGCAGAGGGTACAAATCTTAAAGGATGGTTATATACCATTATGAAGAACACCTTCATTAATAATTATAGAAGAATTACTAAGATTAACACTTTAGTAACTAAATCTGATGAAATCAGTTCTGCGAATTTATTTTATAGTTCAACAGCGAACAATGCGGAAGGTAAATTTATTTTAGACGATGTAAAGAATGCATTAAATTCTTTAGCTGATGATTATAAAATACCTTTCAACATGTATTTTGAAGGCTATAAGTATCATGAAATTGCAGATTACTTAACTATACCAATTGGTACAGTTAAAACTAGAATTCACGTTGCTAGAAAATTACTGAAAGGTCAATTAAAAGCATACGAAAGAAACATAAAGAAAACTAGTACTGAAGATTCAATCTTCGAAGACTAAATAAAAAAGCCCCAAATAAACTTGGGGCTTTTTTATTTAATATATTTTACTGAAAATATATAGTAGAATAATTAGAATCTAAAATCAGGTGTCCTTTACCTCCTCTACCAATTTTACCTTTGTATGTTTTTTGACTAGAGCTTTCATCAACATTTTTCAAATAGTCATTAATCTTGATATTATTAATTTTCAAATCACCATATTTTAAGTGAGCATTAAAATCAAGATCGGCTGTTTCTGAAAATTTAATATGTACTGTACTGAAAGATGCATTAATTTTCAATAAATCGACATTCGAACCAATAACTCCAATATCAGCATTGCCAGAATATTTTAAAGTTAAGTCTGCGCTTTTGCCAAGTGCATCAATATCTAGATTAGAGAATTCAATTTGAGCAGAAATAGTATTTACTTTTCTTAAATCTAAATCACCATATTTCTGAGTGACACGAATATCATCTGCATCATTTATATATGTTTTGCCAAACTGGTTTCTTATTTCACCTTTAGATATTTTTTCAATATTAATTTTAGAATATTTTGACTCTAAGTCAACATCATCTATCTCATCAATATCAGCAGATCCGAAACTAACCTGAACTCTTTTGTTATTACCAGAAAGCTTATTGATTTTTATTGAACCATAACTAACATTTAATTGCAATGGGGCTTTAAAAATATCAATGTATACATTGCCAAACTTATTAACTAGACTGAGAGGGGTGTTTGCTGGCATTTTAATTAGGTAATCAACATTCATACTTTGTTTACCAGAATTATAGATGTTGTTTGGGAATACAGTTTTTAAATAAATAGCAGCACCAGCTGTATTTTCATTAATTTTTATGTCATTTAATAATTCTAATGACTTTGACTCTGATTTAGAATTTACTTTTATTGTTATCTCAACATCGATTTCATTTTTGTCCCAAGTCTCGACACTAACTTTGCCAAATTGATTTTCAATGTTTAATTTCTCACTTGAATTAACCTTATAATTCTTGGTGATGATTTTCTTTTTCTCTGTACTTTGATCCTCTGCATATACGAATGTATTTGCTATAACAAAAAAGAGAATACTAAAGCTGAACAACTTCTTTTTCATGATTTTGATTATTTAAATTTTGAACAATTTCTAAACTGCGATTTAATACTTCTAATTGTAGTTGAAGATTCTCTATTAGTGCTTGAACAATTAAATCTTTTTTATTTTCATCTTTTAACTGTGGCAATAATGCATTATAATTTAACTGCAAATCTTTCAACTGTTTATTAAGCTCATTTATTAATTCTGGTTGAGCGTTTTTATATTGATTTAATTCAGATCTTTTAATTTCAATCAATGAACTAAATTGAGTTTGTGCATCTAATACTTCTTGATTAACAACTTTATCAGCATTAGCACTATTATCATTTTTCAATTGAAACAAAAACATGCTAGATGCGAATAAAATCAATAGACTAGCAGCAACAGAAATGGATCTAATTCTATTCTTCTTGCGTTTCATTCTTAAATTCAATTCAATTTGCTGCCACATTTGATCTGAAGGTGAATCATCATCAAATTCAGATTTATTGGCAATAATGAATTTTTCTATATTATCTATTTTCATAATTCAATCTAACATTATGCTTAACCAACCATTCTTTTAATTTATTTTTAGCTCTTAGGTATTGTGTTTTTGAGGTTGATTCAGAGATTTTTAATATTTCTGAAATCTCAACATGGTCATACCCTTCTAATAAATAGAGAGAGAGTACGATTCTATAGCCTTCAGCAAGTTCATTAATACCTTTTTTTATAAGTTCAATTACTTGTGATTCGTCATCAGTATTAAAATCTAACTCATCATTAGTATTTAAAACATCTAGGTCTTGTTCATCAACAAAATCAATTCTTCTTTTTCTGATTTGCGAAATGCATTTATTGACAACAATTCGTTTAAGCCATGAACCAAAACTTGATTCTCCTCGATAATCATTTAACTTAGTAAAAGCTTCTAAAAATGATTCTTGAATTACATCTTCAACCTCGGCACTATGTGCCAACATACGTAAAGCCGTATTGTACATGTTCTTCACATAGAGTTTATATAACTCACGCTGTGCAGAAGCATCACCTAACTTAGATCTATCAATAAGATACTGCTGTATGTCTTTTACTTTTTGTCCCAAGGCAACATAAATTCAATTAAAAGACGCATGCCCATTTCAAGGGTTGCATAAGAAGTAAAAATAAATTAAAGAGTGTTAACTTCTCTTTCTAAAGATACGCCAAATCGCTGATATACAGAATCAATGATTGACTGAGAGAAATCGAATATTTCTTTTCCAGTAGCTCCGCCGTGATTGACAATTACCAATGCTTGGTTTTTCCATGTACCAGCATTACCAATTTGTTTGCCCTTCCATCCGCATTGTTCAATAAGCCAACCGGCTGCTAATTTTACATGTTGGTCATCAACTGGGTAAGAAACTATTTCAGGGAAAATATTTTGAATTTTTTCAAATTGAGATTTCGTAATAATCGGATTTTTGAAAAAAGAACCAGAATTACCAATGGTTGAAGGATCGGGTAATTTAGAAACTCTTATATGCGATACTACATCTGCAACATCTTTTATATTAGGATCAAGAATATTTCTTTTATTAAGTTCATCTTGAATCGCGCCATAATGTAATTTAAGATTTGCATTTTTTGAAAGTTTAAATACTACAGAACAAATGATGTATTTGCCTTTGAATTTATTTTTGAATACACTTTCTCTATATGAAAATTCGCATTCTTCCTTATTAAACTTTTTAAGTTCTAAACTTTCAATATCAATTGCTATCAATGAATGAAAGCAATCTTTTATCTCAACACCATATGCTCCAATATTTTGAATCGGAGATGCTCCTACTGTACCGGGTATCAAACTTAAATTCTCTAATCCCGCGTAACCCTTATTCACATTGAATTGTACGAAATCATTCCATACTTCAGCTGCACCGGCTTCAACATAAACATCATCTTCTTCTTCACAAACAGTAATACCCTTTATACCTAATCGAATTACTAATCCTTCGAAATCTTTCGTCAACAGCAAATTACTACCGCCACCAAGTATGAAGAGTTTATTTGATTTACAAACATCCGAAGTTAATACTTCTTTTAATTCGTCAACACTGCTTACTTCTACAAAATACTTTGCATTCACATCTATTCTAAACGTGTTGTAAGATAGTAATGATTGATTACTTCGGATGTTCATTTAAATTAAATTGATTTTAAAATTAAATATGCAATGCTCTATTTGAAGTAGCGGCTAAACATGCCTCTTTGAAAACTTCTGTATAGGTTGGGTGAGCATGACTCATTCTACCAATATCTTCAGCACTTGCTCTGAACTCCATTGCAACTACAGCTTCAGCTATCATGTCGGCAACTCTCGGACCGATCATATGTACACCTAAAATTTCATCAGTGTTTGCATCAGCTAATACTTTTACTAATCCTTCTGTATCCATACTTGCTCTAGCTCTACCGCTAGCTAAGAATGGGAAAGACCCTGTTTTATATTTTACTCCAGCTGCTTTTAATTCTTCTTCTGTTTTACCAACGACTGCAACTTCTGGCCAAGTGTAAACTACTCCTGGTATTAAGTTATAATTAATATGAGGTTTTTGATTTGCAATTCGTTCTGCAACATATACTCCTTCTTCTTCTGCCTTATGTGCTAGCATTGCACCTTTGACAACATCTCCAATTGCATAAACACCAGCTACCGAAGTTTCTAGATGATCATTTACAGAAATTTTCTTTCCACGCTCTTCTACTACTATACCAATGTTCTCAAGTCCTAAGCCATCAGTATATGCAGTTCTACCAACAGCTACTAAACAATAATCACCTTTGATAACTACTTCTTCACCCTTAGCATTATCTGCCTTGACTGTTACTTCTTTTGCTGTGCCTGATACTTCTTTGACTTTATGACTTAGTAAAAATTCAAATCCGATTTTCTTTAAAGATTTTTGTAATTCTTTACCCATCGTTCTATCCATCGTAGGTATAATAGAATCCATGAATTCTACTACAGTAACCTTCGCTCCTAATCTTGCATATACTGAACCTAATTCTAATCCGATCACCCCACCACCAATTAATACCATGTGTTTAGGAATCTCTTTAAGATTTAATGCTTCAGTAGAAGTGATGATTCTTTTCTTATCGATATTGATAAAAGGTAATGTGCTTGGCTTTGAGCCTGTAGCTATAATTACATTAGTAGCTTCTAATGTTTGTTCATTTTTGCCAGTAACTTTTATGGTATTTTTATTTATGAACGAACCTACACCTTCGAAAGTGTCGATTTTATTTTTCTTCATTAAATATGATATACCTTCAGTGTTTTGTTTAACAACATCAGCTTTACGAGCAATCATTTGCTCTAGGTTTACCTTTAGATCTTTCAAATCAATTCCATGAGTTTTGAAAGTATGTGAAGCATTGTAATAATGCTCTGATGAATCTAACAATGCCTTTGAAGGAATACAACCTACATTTAAACAAGTTCCGCCAAAAGTTGAATATTTTTCAATAATTGCAGTTTTTAATCCTAATTGAGCGCAACGAATTGCAGCTACATATCCACCTGGCCCTGAGCCAATTACAACAACATCGTATTTCATTTCTAGATTTTTAATAGACACAAAAGTATAAAAGAAATTCTGATTACAGAATTACTTTACTTGAACACCTTGTTCAGGCTTATTACAACAATCGACAGAAGTCTCTTGTTTTTCGTGCGACATGATCGGACTTACATAAGGAATACCTAAGTTAAGTCCGCGTAGAATTAGAATTAAGCCCACAATCACCGATAAATAAGGAATAGATTTTTTGATTTTATTTCTAAAGTTTAGGCTAACAAAAGTACCAGCCATAGATAGAGTAAACATTGCGGGGATGGTACCAATGCCGAAGAGCATCATGAACATTGAGCCCTCTAAAGTATCACCCATTAATAATGCTCCCGATAAAGCTATGTAAACAAAACCACAAGGCAATAATCCGTTAATTAACCCTAAGAACAAATAAGCAGAATAGCTTTCTGACTTGAATAATTTACTGAAAGCATTTTTGAACCAAGGATAATTCATTATGCTAAACTGTTTCATTTTAGAAGGCAAAATATAAGGGAATACTACAAGAAGAATTATTACAGCACCAGTAATGATTGAAACAATTTGTTGAAAGCCACCTAAATATATTCCTTCACCTAATAATCCAAAAAGTAATCCTAATACACCATACGTTATCACTCTACCTATATTATATAAAAGTGAAGAGTAAATCTTTACATATTTATGTTGATAATGATTAGGAAGTGCAAGCACAATTGGTCCACACATTCCAATACAATGGAAGCTACCTAAAAAACCAAGTGCGAGTGCCGATAACATTTATAAATTTATTACTTGTTCAGAGAAGTAATCTATACTATTCACTTGCCAATCAACTTTTACTTTATACATACCTTTTGTAAAAACTGAAGTTGGAATTAACATTTGACCATTATTCGATTCGATAGTAATTAATTTATCAGACTTCGCATCTGAAGGTTTATAAATCAAAACTTCACCTGTTATTAGTTCTGCCTTGTGTTCATCAGGAAAATCGATAACAATATTATCAGATTGAATAGTACATTTTAATGAAGTTTTTAATTCATTATAATTTTTAGTTTTATCGATATTCGTTTGATACTTTAATTCTTTAGCATAATAATCTGGTGTAACTAAATCTACTTGTTGGCGCATACTTACAACCACTAAAGTGATTATTAAAGCTACGAAGCCAACATACATAATAATAATTCTTGTTCCCCAATTCATATGATATATTTTTTATTTAGCTATTGATAGAAAGCTAGTTTTTACTGTTTCTAAAAGCTCACCTTTACTATTATAAACTCCAATTTTAATTTTAGTACTGCGTTTTTTTAGATCATTCGGATTTATATAAATAAACATAGTACCTTGACTAGAGGTTTCTTTTGTTACATTAATATTTGTTTTACCTATAACTTTAATTGTAGCAGGAACTTCTTCTACTTTAAAATAAACATCAATATCTTTAAAAGTTTTATTATTTACTTTATAGTTATACAAGTTACTAATTGTTCCATCCGTATTTTCTTGATACATCATACCTGGTGTTCTGAGTATAGTAGTTTCGGTATCGTTTCTACTAATTAGAGCAAAACTAAGAATACCTACGAGTATAAATAATACTACTGAGTAAGCTGCAATTCTCAAGGTAAACTTCAATGGTTTTCTTTCTGCGATACCCTTTTCTGAAGTATAGGTAATTAAACCACGTGGCATACCCACACGATCCATAATATCATCACAAGCATCTATACAAGCAGTACAATTTACACATTCTAATTGAGTGCCATTTCTGATGTCTATACCTGTAGGGCAAACGGCAACACATTGATGACAATCGATACAATCACCTAATGTTCTATCTTCACCTTTTCTATACTTGCCTCTTTTTTCACCACGTATATAATCATAGGCTACAACGATAGAATTTTTATCAAGTAATACACCTTGCAATCTACCATAAGGGCAAACAACAGTACATACTTGCTCTCTAAAAAATGCAAACACCCAATAAAAAATACCAGTAAATAAAAACATTTATGTAAGTCCGCCGATATGCTGATCAACTGGATCAGTAGTTATCTTATACAATTCATCAGTACTTATAATATATGATAAAAATGTATTGGCGATAAGAAAAGATATTGCGAAGAAGACTATATGTTTTGAAAATTTCTTGAAGAATTTTTCAGCAGACATTGGAGCTTTAGTAAGAGCTCTTTGTTTATTTGAATCACCTTCAATAAAATACTCGATTTTACGAAAAATTATTTCTAAGAATATAGTTTGCGGACAAACCCAACCGCAGAAAAGTCGACCGTATATGACTGTAAAAAGAATAATGAATACCATGAAGGTAATCATTGAAAGTCCGAGTAAGAAAAAATCTTGAGGACCAAATAGAATTCCGAACAATATAAATTTGCGTTCAAGAATATTAAAGAGCATAAAAGGTTCTCCATGCATACGAATAAAAGGCATGCCAAAGAGTAACATCAGACATATAGTAGCCACTACGATTCTATATTGATGAAATCTACCCTTTGGCTTTTGAGGGTACACCCAAACCCTCTTGCCTTCGTTATCTATTGTTGCGACTTTATCGCGAAAACTTTGATCTAATTCGTCGTATGAAAAATCTTTTGTGCTCATTAATTTTTATTTATTAATTGCGCCGGTTGAATCAATAACAGCAGTACTTGCTGTTGAATCAACTACTGCTTCTGCTGTATATAAATCTCCTTGAGGAGCTTTAGCATTAGCAGGATTTGTGCCTTTTAAGCTCATAATGAAACTAGACAATTGTTGCATTTCGAGAGCTGGCATTTGTGCTTCCCAAGCAATCATACCCTTCTCTTGTACTCCATATTTAATAGTTTTAAAGATGCTTGAAATACTTCCACCGTGAATCCAATATTCGTCAGTCAAATTCGGACCAACTCCACCTTCGCCAGCTTGACCATGGCATGCTGCACATTTAGTAATGAAACTACTTTTACCTTTTGCTATATCTGCTGCTTCAGTTAAAAGTATGACAGTATTTTCATCGACTTTACCAGCAGTTTGTTTTAACATTTCTGTTTTCTTTAAACTTGCTAATTCTATTTCTTTATTGTACTCCTCAGCTTGTGATGGACCATCTAAGAAATGGAAATAAAATACATACACAAAGCTAAATGCGATAGTACCATAGAACATATAAACCCACCAAGGTGGCAAGCTATTATCTAATTCTATAATACCGTCATAGTTATGGTCAGTTGCAACTTCAGATTCTCTTTCTAAAGGTATAGCGTTAGTCATTTTTTTGGAGATAGATTTCCATGACCAGCTAGATTCTTTAGCCTCTTTATATCCTAATGCAACTAACATCTTTTGTAAAATTGAATACAAGTAAATGATTACGAATAATTCAATAAATACAACAACAGATAAAATTATAACTGTATTTGGATCTAAGCCACCTATCACCGCTTCAACTGCTACCTTATCAGTAGCGGTAGTAGCAGCTACATCTTGTGCATACGAGCTACCCGAAGCGAACATTAAAGCTATTGCAATAATAGCTGCACCTTTTCCGAATTTTTCAGAAATTTTATTATTCACTAATCCGACTAATACTGAACCTATCGCAACAATAACTAATAGTAATGCTCCGATTGCGAAAACGAATACCCAAAATAATGGGCTACTCCACATCGATGTTTGAGAAGCAACAGGAGTTGTAGCAACAGTAGCAGCATCTTGTGCAAAAATATTAGTGAACGTCATCATTAAAAAAACGATAAAGAAAAGTTTTTTATTTGCTAGATGACGATATGAGTTTAACAACTTATTCATATTTGGCATAGTTTAGGTTATCTTCATTATTTTCTAGTGGTAAATCGCTCATTTGGTCGATGTACTTTTTATCAGTTTTAATTACATAAATAATTAACCCTACGAAGAATAGTATAAAAACCGTTAGAGAAATCATTGGGTAGACTTCTACTCCTCCGATTGTGCTTAAATAGTTAATGAATTTCATATTAAATTTATTTAGCTCCAACTAATTTATCTGTCTTAATATCTTTACCTAGACGTTGTAAGTAAGCAATCATAGCAATGATCTCTTTATTTGAAACAGTTTTAATTCCTGCTTCTGCTAAGTTCTTAGTTACAGAATCTGCTTGATGCATTAAATCATTATTGGCAATTTGATCATAACCTTCAGGGTATGGTACTCCGAGAGTTTGCATTGCGCGAATTTTAGCTGCTGTAGTAGATGTATCTAAATCATCATCTAATAGCCAAGGGTAAGCCGGCATGATAGAACCAGGTGACATTGAAGTCGGCTCTAACATATGATTATAGTGCCATGAGTCTGGGTATTTAGCAGCTAGTCTATGTAAATCTGGACCTGTACGTTTTGAACCCCATTGGAATGGATGATCATAAACATATTCACCAGCTTTAGAGTATTCACCGTAACGTTCAGTTTCAGATCTAAACGGACGAACCATTTGAGAGTGACAAGTATAACAACCTTCTCTAATGTAAATATCTCTACCTTGTAATTCTAATGGTGTGTATGGTTTAACGCTTGCGATTGTAGGGATGTTACTTTTTACTAAGAAGGTTGGTACCATTTCAACAATTCCACCGATAAGTATTACCACTAAACTCAAAATCATTAATTGTATAGGTCTTCTCTCGATCCAACGATGCCAGTGTTCACCTTTCTGAACAACAACATCTTTAGTAAGTGCAGGAGCTTCAGCTTCTTCATTAGCAATTAACTTACCTGCAGCTGCAGTTTTCACTAAGTTGTAAGTCATCACAATTACACCTATTAAGTATAATAATCCGCCTAAACTTCTCAATGCATACATTGGTATAATTTGAGTAACTGTTTCTAAGAAGTTCGGGTATTTCAAGAAACCTTCAGCAGTAAATTCTTTCCACATTAAACTTTGTGTAATACCTGCCCAATACAATGGTATTGCATAGAACAAGATACCTAATGTTCCAATCCAGAAATGGAAGTTTGCTAATTTCTTTGAGTATAATTCTTTACCGAATAAACGAGGGAACAACCAATATAACATACCGAATGTTAAGAATCCGTTCCATCCTAAAGCACCAACGTGTACGTGTGCTACAATCCAGTCTGTAAAGTGAGCAATTGCATTTACATTTTTCAATGATAACATAGGTCCTTCGAAAGTTGACATACCATAAGCGGTAATTGCAACTACGAAAAATTTCAAGATAACATCTTCACGAACTTTATCCCAAGCACCTCTTAAGGTTAACAACCCGTTAATCATACCACCCCAAGATGGAGCGATAAGCATTACTGAGAATACAACACCTAATGACTGTGCCCAATCAGGTAATGAAGTGTATAATAAGTGATGCGGACCAGCCCAGATATATAAAAATATTAAAGCCCAGAAGTGAATGATAGATAATCTATATGAATATACCGGACGATTAGCAGCCTTCGGTAAGAAATAATACATTAATCCTAAGTAAGGTGTAGTTAAGAAAAACGCAACCGCGTTGTGGCCATACCACCATTGTACTAATGCATCTTGAACACCTGCATACCATGAGTAACTTTTAAAGAAGCTAATAGGCAATTCAAATGAATTCACTAAATGCAAAACTGCAACAGTTACAAATGTTGCGATGTAAAACCAAATTGCTACATATAAATGACGTTCTCTTCTTTTTAAGATAGTACCAAACATGTTCCATCCAAATACTACCCAAATAATTGTAATCGCGATGTCGATTGGCCATTCTAACTCAGCATATTCTTTACCAGTCGTTAAACCTAATGGTAATGAAACTGCAGCAGCTAAAATAATAATTTGCCATCCCCAGAAATTAATGTTACTTAAAGTATCACTAAACATTCTAGTTTTACACAAACGTTGTAATGAGTAGTAAACCCCTGCAAAAATACCATTACCTACAAATGCGAAAATTACAGCATTCGTGTGTAAAGGTCTAATACGACCATAAGAGGTATAGGGTATACCGAAGTTTAGCTCAGGAAAAACTAATTGAAGTGCAATAAGCAATCCAACCGTCATTCCTATTAGCCCAAATACGATCGTAGCATACGCGAAGTTGCGAACGATTTTGTTGTCATAATAGAATTTTTCTACTTGCATAAATAATTATGATTGATTTTGGTTAATAGATTCTTCTTTCTTTTTCAATTCATCATCGAATAACATTCTCACTGATGGTGTATAATCATCATCGAATTGACCTGATTTTACAGACAATAAGAATGAAATTAAGAAGCCAATGGCTACTAGTAAGCTTACACCGATTAAAATGAATAGTACACTCATGATTTTATGTTGTAAAAATATTATTCAGATTTTTACAATTTCATGATTATAATCAGCGGGAAACATGATTTTAATCATGTTTTAATTTATAAAGGCCCTTTACATTTGCTATAAGGCTTAATTCAATTTATGAAAGCAGATATAATAAGTAAAGAGGATGTGAAACTTTTGGTAGACAAGTTTTACGAAAAGGTAAATAAACATGCTCTATTATCACCTGTTTTCAATAAGGTGGCTCATGTTAATTGGGAAGAACATTTGCCTAAGATGTATGCATTCTGGACAGGCATATTGTTAGATACTAGTGAATATAGAGGTCAACCTTTTGACAAGCATGCACAACATTCTGAACACATTACAGGTGATCATTTTGTAGAATGGTTAAAGCTTTTTCATGAAACAATTGATGATTTTTTTGATGGAGAGAAAGCAAAACTTGCCAAAACAAGAGCAGATAGTATAGCTGCTATATTTCAATATAAGCTGGACTTTATGAAGATGAATCAGAATGTAGATTCAGAAAATAATTAAGGCGCAATTTCTTTTGCCATACCATTGAATACAAACAAGTGAAATGGCCACATTGCAAACCAATACAACCTACCCCATAGTCCACTCGGCCTAAATGTTGCAGTTTGAATAAATAATTTTTTACCGTTTTTTTCAGTAATTCTGAATTCTAACCAAGCTTCACCGGGTAATTTCATTTCAGCATATAATAATAATCGGTAATTTTTCTTGTCAGCAATTAACACTCTCCAAAAATCTAGAGCATCACCAGAACGTAAATCTATATTACTTCTTCGACCTCTTCTGGTACCAACACCACCAACCATCTTATCTACGAATCCACGTAAATTCCAAATCCAATCCCAATAATACCAACCCGTCTCTCCACCAATTTTCCATAATCTCATTTGAGTTGAATCTAAACTTGAGCGAAATTCTCTACGTACTTTATACTGTAAAGTACCATGAACAGGTACTTTAATTTGATTCATAAAATCTGTTGATAATAAACCTTTGTTAAGTGCGTCTTTCCAACTAGATACAATTGAATTTTGTTCAATTTTCTGAATAGCTAAATATATAGCATGATCATAACTTATTAAATTAATATTTATAATGTCACGGATCTTATTTTCACCACATATTACTTCATTTTTCATACTATCAACTAAACTTTTTGCTAATGAAAAAGTAGTAGAAGTAACAAAATAAAGCCAATAAGAAGATATCCTTGGAGATAGATATGGAATTACAATAATTCTTCTTTTCAATCCTCTAACCCTAGCATATGTTAGAATCATATCTTTATAACTCAATATATCAGGACCTCCAATATCAAATGTTTGATTGAAACATTTATCATTATTTAATACTTGACTAAGATAAGTTAATACATCACGAATTGCGATGGGTTGACAGCGTGTAAGTATCCATCTTGGAGCTGTCATGATAGGTAACTTTTCTCCTAAATCTCTAATGATTTCGAAAGATGCAGAACCTGAACCAATAATTATAGCAGCACGTAAAATTGTAACAGGTATTGAAGAAGACTTCAATACATTTTCTACATTTAACCTTGATGATAAATGAGTAGATAAATTATCAGAATTAACAATACCACCTAAATAGATAACTTGCTTACAAGAAGTATCGCTAATCGCTTTTATGAAATTTAATGCGGAAGTATTTTCTAGATCAAAAAATTTATTTGAATCAGCACCCATAGAATGCACCAAATAATAGGCTGCTTCTATG
>JBKCCA010000443.1:0-3796 GCA_046305595.1 bacterium | reverse complement strand
ATAGCTGATTGAAAAATTAAGATTATGTTAATAAAGTCTATACGATTTACCTGGTAGTGCTTTTATTAATCCGTTCAGCTCTAAATTCAACAATACTGAACTTAATTTAGAAATAGGCCATTGCAAATGAATCATTAAATCATCTAAGCCTATTTCTGAATTTTGATGAATTAAATATTCTACCAATGCTCGTTCATCAGCATTTAATTCAACAAATAATTTCTTTTGAATGGAAGGTTTCTTTTCAATATCTAAATTCAATAACTCAACTATATCTGATGGCTCTGTTAAAATACTAGCAATGTTTTGCTTCAATAAATAATGGCAACCTTTGCTTTGTTTATCATAAATTCTTCCCGGAAATGTGAATACATCTCTTTGATATGAATTAGCCAATTCTGCTGTTATCAATGCTCCACCCTGCTCCCTTGCCTCTACCACAATGATTACATCACACATACCTGCTATGATTCTATTACGCGCCGGAAAATTCTCTCGATCTGGCTTCACTCCTTTTGTAAACTCAGTGATGATAGCGCCTTGCTTTACTATCTCCTTGGCTATATCGTAATGTAACCTCGGATAAATACTGTCTAAGCCGTGTCCGACTATCGCAATCGTATCTAAGCCTGCCTTCAAAGCCTCCTTATGTGCCTGCACATCTATACCATAGGCGAGTCCGCTTATGATCACCGGATTGTATTGTTTTAATACTTGAATTAATTCAACACATAATTGTTTACCATAATCAGTAGCTGCACGCGTGCCCACCATTGCTATTAACAATCGTCGCTCTGTGAATACATTTCCTTTATGATAAAGTATTACAGGAGCATCATAACAATTCTTTAGATTTTTGGGGTAACGCTCATCATCGAAATAAGAAAGAATATTTATTTTATGAGTATCACAAAATTCAATTTCTCGAACAGCTTGTTCAATGAAGTTAGTTGATTTAATTTTTTCGGCGGTAAGCGGACCAATACCATTGACGGATTGTAGTCTTTGGGCACTAGATTCAAGTACCTTTTGTGCAGAACCAAATGCTGCAATTAAATCTTTTAATCCGACCGGACCCAATCCCGGTACCATACTCAGGGCTATCTCATACACTTTATCTTCGCACATGTACTAATTTAGTACCATCCGAAGTAAGAGACAACTGCAAGAATGCAACTTTTTTAAAATAGATGAGAATTAAAAACGTGGAATAAAGATTACCCCTTTTGTTTCAAAAAACTCTTCAGAGAAATAATCTTTAATAGGATAAAGTTGATAAGGCTTACGTAATTCATCGAACTCTTCAGAGAGGTCAATGCCTTTTAAATAAAGTATTCCGTTATCAAGAGTATTGAATGATTCTTTTTTGAAGCGATCGTGTACCCAAGGATAAAAATTGATGAGACGAGTGACAGCTCTAGAAACTACGAAATCAAATTTTGCTTTTACATCTTCAGCTCGCTTATGTTCTGCAATTACATTTTTCAATTGTAATGCATTCGCAACTTCGTTCACCACTTTAATTTTTTTACCAATTGAATCTACTAAATGAAAATGAGCCTCAGGAAACATAATAGCTAAAGGGATTCCAGGGAATCCGCCGCCTGTACCCACATCAAGAATCTGAGTATCTTTCTTAAACTGAATAGCCTTTGCGATGGCTAATGAATGCAATACATGTCGTTCATAAAAATGCTCCATGTCTTTTCTAGAAATTACATTGATTTGGCTATTCCATTCGTTATATAAATTTTCTAATTCTTTGAATTGATCAATTTGAACTTGAGTTAAGTCAGGGAAATATCGAAGTATTGCTTCCATTAAATTTTTTCTTTTCCTTTTTTGATGGTGTTAAACAATAAATCTCTGGCTCTAAAAAGTTGAGCTTTTACAGTGCCCAAAGGTAAATCTAATTCTACAGAAATTTCTTCGTACGATTTTTCCTCGAAATAACGCATGATTACTAATTGACGATAGCGAGTAGGCAGTTTATCTAAAATATTTCGCATCAAATCAGATTTCTGTTTTTTTATTAAATTCTCTTCTGGGTCTAATCCCTCAGAAGCTATATCGTACTTACTTTCATTTCCTTCTTCACCCTCTATAGACTGATCAATAGAAAAAGTTTTTAATCTTTTTTTGCGGATGAAATCGATACAATTATTAGTTGCAATTTTGAAGAGCCATGTAGAAAAAGCAAATTCTGGGCGATACTTTTCTATATTCTCAAATGCTTTGCCGAATGCTTCTACGGTTAAGTCATTTGCGTCTTCTTTATTGTTGACCATTTTTAAAAGCATAAAGTAGATGGCATCTTTATACCTGGTCATCAATTCGGCATATGCCTTTTGGTCATTTTGAATAGCCCGCTTTACCAGATCTAAGTCTTCAATAGCTTTTTGTGATAAATTCGGATTTACTTCCATATTTTTTGTTTACTGAAACTTGATATTAATGTCCAAAATGGCATTGTCAAAAAATATAGAATATCTAATATAGGGAAAAACCACCATAAATCTTTTACCTGTAATTTTTTCATTGCAGGGTAGTAAAATATAGCGATTAACAAAATTCTAAAAGCTAAAACAGAAGAAATAATTACAGGTTCAAACTTTAAAGAATAAGCAACAATGATGGTGATATAGAATAGTGTAACGGAACTTGCTATTAATGAAAGATTCCATTTATCGCTACTCTTATAAAGTTTACCTACACTTAAATGGCGCATCTTCTGTTTAAAATAATCTTTCCAACTAGACTTCGCTTCGGTGTAAACAAAGCTCTCAGGTAATAAACAAACGCTAGTATTACGGGCATTAGCAGCTTGATTAATAAACAGATCATCATCACCTGAAAGTACATGCATGTGTGAGGCGAAGCCTTTATTTTGAAAAAATAAAGTTTTGGTATACGATAAGTTTCTACCCACGCCCATATATGTGTTGTTCTTTAAAGAAAAAGATATGTACTGATATGCAGTGAAAAAGGTTTCAAACCTTGAGAAAAAGTTCAAGAGAGTTGGTCGTCTGAAAAATGGCGAATAACCTATAACTATTTGATTGTCATTTTTAAAATGACTTTGCATCGTATTTATCCATTGATCACTTACAGGTTGACAATCTGCGTCGCTAAAAAGTAAATGTTCATTTTTCGCAGCTTTGATACCTATAGTAATGGCAAACTTCTTACCATGTCTATATAGATCATCTTCTTTTAGCTCTACAATCTTTAGGTGTTTGTAATGCTTTTGAAATTCTTCTAAGATTTCTTGTGAATTGTCATAAGAGCAATCGTTTACAACAATAACCTCATAATCGGGATATTTTTGATTTAAAAAATATTCTAAATTCTTTTTAAGATTTTCAGATTCATTGCGGGCAGCAATAATTACCGAAATGGGTAATTGTTTTGCAACATCCGCAGGCTTAATTTTTCTAAATGATAAAGCAGAAAAAAATCTTAGATGGTAATATAATTGTATTAAAAGTAAGAAAGCTAATAAGCCAAATATGCTATAAGTAATTATCACGGTTCAAAGTTCTATTCTTGCGAAACTATATATAAAAATGGGATATCAGACATAATTTTAATCAACATTTATGAATACTTAATCAACATTTTGTATCAATAGAGGTACTAGGTATTTTATTATCTTTGATGCAATGAAATTTACCTTACAACATACTGATCAGGCGAGTAAAGCTAGAGCTGGAGAAATTGTTACAGATCATGGTATAATAGAAACACCTATTTTCATGCCAGTGGGTACTGCTGGTACTGTAAAGGGTGTGCATCA
>JBKCCA010000442.1:0-3063 GCA_046305595.1 bacterium | reverse complement strand
GCCCCTACAATTATTGTATTATACTCCTGTACGGGTGGATAATTATCCGCCCCTACATTTACAGTATTACGCTATTGTACGGGCGGATAAATATCCGCCCATATATCTCGGCGAAATTATCCCTCGTACGGGCGCATAATTATGCGCCCCTACAATTACGGCATTACGCTTCTGTACGGGCGGATAATCATCCGCCCCTACGGGTCACGTTTGGTAAAATTTCGCAGGCATTTCAATTCTCTAAGTCACTAGTTACTAGCCACTAGTCACTAATAACTGGCACTAGCATATTAGCATACTAGCATACTAGCATACTAAAAAATCTAATTTTATAATTAAAAAAAATTCTTAATTTGCGCCTCTTATAATAAAATTAGATTTTTTCAGTATGGGATTAATGAATTCAATGCGCAACAGAGGCGGATTACTAGTAGGTGTAATCGCATTTGCAATTGTTGCATTTTTAGCAGGTGATGTGCTAATGTCGGGTCAAAATATTTTTGGCGGTATGCCGACTAGTATAGGTGAAATTAATGGGGTTGAGATAAAGCCACAAGAGTTTCAAGTTAAGTTAGATCAGAACATCGAGAATTATAAAAGAAATACTGGTGGTAATGCTGAGCTAAACGAAACGATGACTGGTTATATGGTTGATCAAACTTGGAACCAAAGCATCTATGATGTTCTTTTACAACAAAAATTAGAGAAGTCTGGTGTTACGGTAACATCCGTAGAAATGACTGATATGATTTCAGGTACGAATCCTCATCCAGAAGTTCGTCGTGCTTTTACAAATCCGCAGACTGGTATGTTTGATGCAGCTCAAGTGAAGCAATACTTACAAAGCTTAACTGCTGCAGAAGCTGACCCAGCGAATGTTCAACAGTGGATGACTTTCCAAACTGCCATCAAAGAAGAGCGCACAAGAGCTAAATACTTAAACTTAGTGAAGGCTGGCTTATATACTCCAACTATGTTTGCGAAAGCAGATTATATGGAGAAAAACAAGACTGTTGATGTGAAGTATGTATTATTAGACTATGCAACAGTTTCTGATTCTTCAATTCAAGTTTCTGAATCTGATTTATCGAGTTACTATAATTCAAATAAATACAAATACAAGCAAAACGAAAACACTCGTAGCTTCGAATACATCGCTTTAGATTTATTACCTTCTAAAGATGATACGGTAGATGCACAAAACTGGATCATCCAACAGTTAGCCGGATTGCAAGCTGCTTCAGATGATTCAACTTATATTAATTTGAATGCTGAGACTAAATACTTAGGTGCTTACAATAAGAAAGGTGAATTGGCGCCAGCACTTGATTCTATTATGTTCTCGAAAGGCGAAGGATTTATTTATGGTCCGTATTTCGACAATAACGCTTATAAAATCGCGAAATTAATTTCAGTAAAATCTTTACCTGATTCAGTTCGCGCACGTCATATTTTAATTCAACCTGCAAACGGCGATGCTGTTGCTGGTAAGAAAACTGCTGATAGCATTTTAGCATTAATTAATAATGGTGCTGACTTCGGTGCTTTAGCAATGCAGTACTCAACTGATGGTTCTAAAGAAAAAGGTGGGGACTTAGGTTATTTTGATAGCAAAGCAATGGTGAAGCCATTCTCTGATTTTTGTTTCAATGAGACAAAAGGTAAAAAAGGAGTAGTAGCATCTCAATTTGGTTTCCACGTAATTGAAATTACTGATCAAAAGAATTTCAGCAAGCAAGTAAGTGTAGGTGTAATTGATAGAAGTATCACACCAAGTAACTCTACAGCTCAAGCATTATTTGCGAAAGCAAATGCATTAGCTTCAAGCATCAAAACTGCAAAAGAGTTCGAAGCAGCTGATTTATCAGGCGGATTCGCAAAACGTGTTGCAGAAGAAATTAAAGAAAATGATCGTTTCATCACAGGCTTAGAGTCACCACGTGAAGTAGTACGTTGGGCATTTAAAGCAGACAAAGGTGATGTTTCTCCATTGTTCGAAGTAGGTAATAAATTCGTTGTTGCACACTTAACAAAAGTGAAGAACAAAGGAACTATTCCAATGGAATATATCAAAACAGAATTAGAATCTGCTGTTCGTAAAGAAAAGAAAGCTGAAATGTTAATGGAGAAAATGAAAGCAGCATCTGCTTCTAACATCGATCAATTAGCACAAAAACTAGGTACTGTTTCTCAAATGGTAACAGGTATTAACTTCGCTTTCCCTGTAGTTCCAGGTATCGCTCGTGAACCAGAAGTAGTAGGTACTATATTCGGATCTGAGAAAGGTAAATTCTTAACAGCTCTTAAAGGTGAAAAAGGTGTTTACGCGATCACTATCGAAAACATCAACGAAGCTTTACCATTACCAGAATACAATTCTAAAAAAGCAGATACTTATCTAAGCATGAAATCTAGAGTAGATAATGAGTTCTTAGAAGGACTTAAGAGATCAGCGAAGATTAAAGATAATAGAGTAATGTTCTACTAGAAAAAAGTCCCGATGAAAATCGGGACTTTTTTTTGCAAACATATAAGCGCTATATTTGTCCTTAAGGTAAGAAAATAGAAAAACGGGAATACGAAAATCGTGTCACATCGTTCTTAACTCTTAATCCTTAATTCTTAATAATTAAACATGTTTGTTAATAAAGTAGCACAATCTGGATTAATATCATTCGATCTCTCAGAGTATTATCACGCTGGAGAGCGAGTGCTCTATGATATAAAAGACAATCTTTTCATGGGCTTGATCTTGAAAGAGAAAGACTTCCGTGAGTTCATCAAAGAACATGATTTCTCTCAATACCAAGACAAAAACGTAGCGATTACTTGTACAGCAGATGCGATCGTACCTACTTGGGCATATATGCTATTAGCAACACGAATCGAACCTTTTGCTAATTTATTAGTCTTCGGTGATTTGAATGATTTAGAAGATGCATTGTTTAGAGATGCATTATCGAAAATAGATTTAAGTAAATACCAAGACGAAAGAGTGGTGATTAAGGGCTGTGGAGACATACCAGTACCAGTATCGGCTTACGTCGAAATCACTCGAAAGCT
>JBKCCA010000441.1:0-9118 GCA_046305595.1 bacterium | reverse complement strand
ATCTAGCAATCAAGGTTCAAGTATCATTACAGTTGAGTTCAACTTGAGTAAAAATATTGATGAAGCAGCTAATGATGTACGCGACAAAGTTTCTCAAGCGGTAAGAACTTTACCTAAAGATATTGACGGATTACCAGTAGTATCTAAAGCTGATGCTAACTCTGATGCTATACTTTCAATGACATTACAAAGTGATACTCGTTCACAATTAGAGGTGAGTGATTATGCCGAAAATGTAATATCTCAACGTCTTCAAACAATACCTGGTGTTAGTAGTATTCAAATCTGGGGGCAAAAAAGATATGCCATGCGTTTATGGTTAGACCCAATTAAATTATCTGCATATCGATTAACTCCCTTAGATGTAAAGACTGCATTAGATAAAGAAAATGTTGAATTGCCTTCTGGTAAAATTGCTGGAAATTCAACCGAATTAACAGTTAAGACAAGTGGCAACTTGAGTTCTGAAGAAGAATTCAATAGTTTAATTATTAAGAATGATGATGAAAAATTAATTCGTTTAAGAGATGTTGGCTATGCGGTATTAGGTCCAGAAAATGAAGAATCAATGCTTAGAGAATCAGGCACACCTATGATTGGTATGGCATTGGTACCTCAACCAGGGGCTAATTATTTAGATATAGCTGACGAATTTTATAAACGATATAATCAAATCGAAAAAGAATTACCTAAAGATTATCGTTTAAACATAGCACTTGATAATACAGTATTTATTAGACAATCAATTACAGAGGTTGCAGAGACATTAATATTATCGTTGATCTTAGTAATTGCAATTATCTATTTATTTTTTAGAGATTGGAGCATTGCTTTACGTCCTTTAATTGATATACCAGTAGCCTTAATTGGAACATTCTTCGTGATGTATTTGATGGGCTTTTCAGTGAATGTTTTGACCTTACTTGCTATTGTATTAGCAACAGGCTTAGTAGTAGATGATGGTATAGTTGTAACAGAAAATATTTTCAAAAAAATTGAAGAAGGATACTCCCCTTTAGAGGCTGCTATTAAAGGCTCTAACGAAATTTTTATGGCAGTAATTTCTATTTCTATAACATTAGCTGCGGTGTTTTTGCCAATTATATTTTTAGAGGGTTTCGTCGGACAATTATTCAGAGAATTTGGGGTGGTAATTGCATCTGCTGTTTTAATATCGGCATTTGTTTCGCTTACCTTAACACCAATGTTGAATGCAAAGTTGATGAAAAATGGACATCGTAAAAGTAAATTTTACGAATGGTCAGAACCATTCTTTGTAAACATGGTGAATGCTTATTCTAGAACACTCGATACTTTTTTAAAAAATCGTGTAATTGCCTTAGTGGTTTTATTAATATGTTTTCTAATAATCTTTTTTGTCGGCAAAGAATTACAATCAGAACTATCACCATTAGATGATAGAAGTGCATTACAAATTTCAGTATCAGCACCTGAAGGAGCATCGTTTGAATACACAGATTATTATATGTTGAAGTTAGCTCAAACATTAATGGATTCTGTACCTGAAAAGAAAATAGTTTTAACAGTTACTTCACCAGGCTTCACAGGTTCTGGTGCAGCAAATACAGGTTTTGCTAGATTAAGATTAGTAGAGCCTCATGAGCGTATTCGTACACAAACACAAATTGCAAATGCTATTACAAACGCTACTAAGAATATGTCTGAAGCTAAAGCTTTTGTAATACAACAACAAACAATATCTTCTGGTGGCAGAAGAGGAGGCTTACCTGTACAATATGTTTTACAAGCTCCAAATTTTGAAAAGTTGAGAGAGATCTTACCTAAGTTTATGGAAAAGGCACAACAAAATCCCACTTTTACTATGATAGATGCTGATCTCAAATTTAATAAGCCTGAATTATCTGTTGAAATAGACAGAGAGAAAGCAAAAAGTTTAGGGGTTTCTATTATTGATATTGCACAAACATTACAGTTAGCATTAAGCGGACAAAGGTTTGCGTATTTCAATATGAATTCAAAACAGTACTCTGTAGTTGGTCAGTTCGATCGCTTAAATAGAGATGAACCTATAGACCTAACATCCATATTCGTTAGAAACAACAAATCAGAATTAATTCAATTAGATAATTTAATTAAACTAAAAGAACAAAGCAGTCCGCCCCAACTATATCACAACAATCGTTTCATGTCGGCTACTGTATCTGCAGCATTAGCCCCAGGTAAAACTATTGGTGATGGTATTGATGAAATGGATAAAATTGCAGATGAAGTTCTAGACGAATCATTCTCTACAGCATTAGCTGGTACATCTAGAGATTTTGCAGAGAGTAATTCAAATATTTTATTTGCATTTATCTTATCATTAATTCTAATTTATTTAATTCTTGCTGCACAATTTGAAAGTTTCATTGATCCATTTATTATTATGATTACTGTACCACTAGCAATCGCTGGTGCAGTTTTATCATTATGGATTTTTGATCAAACACTAAATATATTTAGTCAAATTGGAATAATAATGTTGATAGGTTTAGTAACAAAAAACGGAATTTTAATTGTAGAATTTGCTAATCAATTAAAGCTACAAGGATTACAAATGTCTGAAGCAATTCGTCAAGCATCGGCTGCAAGACTTCGACCTATTTTGATGACAAGTTTAGCAATTGCCTTAGGGGCTTTACCTATTGCTTTATCTATTGGTGCAGCAGCTAAAAGTAGAGTTGGCTTAGGTATAGTAATTATTGGTGGTACTGTATTTTCATTGATATTAACTTTATATATTATTCCGGCAATATATACTTACATGTCAAGAACAAAAAAACTTGATACCGTAAATTATGAAGCTTTAGAGAAATAAAAAAATGAGTAAAAATAATTATACAACATATTTATTTATTGTCAGTTTTGTATTCCTTTTTACAACAGTTTCTGCACAACAGAAATTAAGTTTAAATGAGAGTATACAGCTCGGACTAGAAAATAATTATTCAATTAAAATTGCTAAAAATCAAGAATCAGTAAGTGTTGAGACCCGCAAAGCCGGACGATCAGCTATATTGCCAAAAGTAGATGCAAATGCAAGTTTGAATCAGAGTATAAACGATACTCGTCAAGTTTTTGTAACCGGAGGAATAAACGAAAGAGATGCTGCAAAAACAACAATTCAGAATGCAAATGTATTAATGACTTGGACATTGTTTGATGGATTAAAGATGTTCGCAGCATATGATAAGTTAAAAGAACTTGAAAAGCTAGGTGAGGTAAATACTAAAGCGATGTTGCAGAATGTAGTAGCTGATATCATAATAAATTACTATGCAATTGTAGCATCTCAAGAACAAATGAAAGCAAGTAAAGAAGCTTTAGAAGTTTCTAAGTCGAGGTTGACAATTGCAGAAAACAAGAGTAATGTTGGTTCAGGTTCAACATTAGATTTATTAAATGCTAAAGTGGATTATAATGCCGACTATAGTACATTTTTAAAACAACAAGAGACTTTAAAAAACCTAAAAATTAGGTTTAATGAATTGTTGATTTTGCCAATTGATAATTCATTCGAATTAATTGATACTATACCACAAGCTACTATCTTAGATATAAAAAGTATGTATAGTAGATTGAAAGAGCAAAACCCACAATTGATTTCAGCTAAGAGTAGACAGAGAATAGCAGAATTAAATATTAAAGAAGTCGCGGCCGATAGATACCCAACATTACGTTTGAATTCAGGTTATAATTTTAATAATCAAAACGCTGAAGCAGGGTTTTTCATAGAAAACAGAAACCAAGGCTTCAATTATGGAATATCTGCTTCGATTAATATTTTCAACGGACTATTACAAAGCAAGAGAGAGAAAATCGCAAAAATTGAATCACAATCTGCCGAAATGGATTTCTTAAGTACCCAACAAAATCTTGAAGCAAATTGGAATACTTTAGTGACTTCTTATCAAAATAACTTAACACTCTTACAATTAGAAGGCGAAAATCAGCAAGTCTCTAAAAGAAATTTAGAAATTAGTAATGATAAGTATAAGCTTGGGGGTATTTCATCTTTTCAATTAAGAGAAGCTCAGAGAAGTTATATTGAGGCAAATAGTAGATTTGTCAATGCACTTTACCAATACAAACTAGCAGAAACTAGTCTTTTAGAATTAGCTGGTGATTTAGTGAAATAGAAACTTTGAAATTATATTAAACTAATTTAAATAAATGGTGTTATATAAGGTCAAGATGAATAAGTTTTCAATAAAAGATATCGAAACCATTACTGGCATTAAGTCTCACACAATACGTGTTTGGGAGCAGCGATATAATTTACTGCAAACCAAGCGATCTGATACCAATATTAGGTATTATGATGATGAAGATTTAAAGTTTTTGTTGAATGTATCAATACTTAATGATTCAGGCATCAAAATATCGGAAATTGTAAAAATGACAACAACCGATATGACTAAGAAGGTTGAAAAGCTTAGTGAGGTAGAGAATAATTTCACTTGTCATATACATTCTTTAGTAAAGAATTCTTTAGAGTTAAATGAATTAGAATTCAAAAAATCATTAGTTCAATCTGTAAAAAAGATGGGTTTTGAGCAAACAATGATTCAGGTTATTTATCCTTTTCTTCATAAGGTGGGAATAATGTGGCAAACAGGTATGATTAATCCTGCCCAAGAACATTTTGCAACTAATCTTATCAAACAAAGACTAATTCTCGCTATAGATTCTGTAAAACCTATTGAGGTAGACTCTCCGAAAAGATTTTTGTTGTTTTTACCAGAAAATGAATATCACGAAATAGCACTTTTATTCGCATACTATGTAATTAAGCAACACGGGCACAAGGTTTTATATCTTGGTCAAAGTTTGTCGCTAGCCTATGTAAACGAAGTCATTGAATCATATCGCCCCGATTATATATTCTCAATTTTAACCAATTCAATTAATAATTCAGATCTACATCACTCAGTTCAGTCCTTCATTGATTTTTTCCCTAACCAAACAATTTTATTGGCCGGATCAGCAATGAAAGAGTATAAAATCAAAGAAACTGACAATTTAGTAAACCTTCAAGACGTTGCAGATTTATTATCATTTCTAAATCAAGTAGATATGACTTACGCTAGTGTCTCATAATATTGCCTTAATTCTTATAAAAAAGGCATTTTAATTCGTAATTTCGCAGACGTTTTAGAAAAACATGGATAAGTTAAGCTATTTAAATAATAATTCTACAGAATACATCGAGTCTCTGTATGAATCATATAAAGATGACCCTGAGTCGGTTGACTTCGGATGGCAGAAATTTTTTGAGGGTTTTGAACTTGGAAGAAGTGGTGATGCATCGTCAGTTACAATGGAAACTCCTGACCATTTCTTGAAAGAAATTGGTGTGTTGAATATGATAAATGGTTATCGTACACGCGGACATTTATTTACGAAGACAAACCCGGTAAGAGAGCGTAGAAAATATTTTCCTGGTAAAGAAATTTCTCAATGGGGTTTAGCTGATGCAGACCTAGAGATAGTTTTCAATGCTGGTGTTGAAGTAGGATTAGGTCCGGCGAAATTAAAAGACATTATTGCTTTACTTGAGGAAACCTATTGCCAGTCAATTGGTGTAGAATTTATGTTTATCAGACATCCTGAAAGAATAAAATGGTTCTTAGATAAACTAGAAAAAAACAGAAACACCCCGAACTTTAGCATAGACGAGAAAAAACAAATCTTACATAAATTAAATCAAGCAGTAATATTCGAAAACTTTTTAGGCACTAAATTTTTAGGACAAAAAAGATTTTCGTTGGAAGGTGCAGAATCATTAATACCTGCTATGAATGCAGTGATTGAAAAGGGTGCAGATTTAGGCTTGAAAGAATTTGTTATTGGCATGGCACATAGAGGCAGACTAAATGTTTTAGCCAATATCATGAACAAAACTTACAAAGAGATTTTCAAAGAGTTCGAAGGTAAGTTTAATGAAGATGATCCATTTGGGGGTGATGTTAAATATCACTTAGGTTATTCAACAGATATTAAAACATCAACAGGTAAAGATGTTCATTTAAGTTTATCTCCAACCCCATCTCACTTAGAAGCGGTTGACCCTGTTGTTGAAGGTATGGTGCGTTCGAAAATTGATCATAAATACCAGGGTGACTTATTAAGTATTGCGCCAATATTAATTCATGGTGATGCTTCAGTTGCAGGACAAGGAATAGTTTACGAAGTGATACAGATGGAAAAACTTGACGGTTATAAAACCGGAGGTACCATCCACCTAGTAATTAATAATCAAATCGGTTTTACAACAAATTATAAAGATGCAAGGTCAAGTACTTATTGTACGGATGTTGCAAAAACAACACTTTCGCCAGTATTCCATGTGAACGGTGATGATGTTGAAGCTTTAGTACATGCAATACAAATGGCGGTAGAGTATCGTCAGAAATATCATACAGATGTATTCATCGATATTTTATGCTACCGTAGATACGGACATAATGAATCAGATGAACCACGTTTCACTCAACCATTATTGTATAAGGCAATTGAAAAGCATCCGAATCCGAGAGAAATTTATGTTAAGAAATTAAATGAACAAGGATCGATCGATGCAGATCTTGCAAAGCAGATGGATAAAGAATTTCGTCAGCATTTACAAGAAAGATTGAATGAAGCTAAACAAGAAGATAAAACTATTGTAGAACCTTTATTTCAGGGTGCTTGGAAGAATTTTAGATTTTCGACACCTGAAGATTTCAAAACTACTTTTAATACAAAGGTAGATGAGAAAACATTTTTAAGTATAGCTGATAAAATTAGCACCCTTCCGAAGGATAAAAAGTTCTTAAATAAAATAGAGAGATTATTTGCCGATAGAAATAAGATGGCAAAAGAATCTAAAGTTTTTGATTGGGCAATGGCTGAGTTGATGGCATATGCAACCTTGATGAATGAAGGGTATGATGTGCGATTAAGCGGACAAGATGTTGAGCGTGGAACATTCTCACACAGACATGCTGTTGTGAAAATTGAAGATTCAGAAGAAGAATATATACCATTACAAAACGTATCAGAAAAACAAGCACCATTTTATATTTACAACTCTCATTTATCGGAGTACGGTGTATTAGGTTTCGAATATGGTTATGCAATGGCATCACCAAATACACTAACAATTTGGGAAGCACAATTTGGCGATTTCTTCAATGGAGCACAAATTATCGTTGACCAATTTATAACGAGCGCTGAGTTTAAATGGAGAAGATCAAATGGCTTGGTGATGTTATTACCTCATGGTTATGAAGGTCAAGGCCCGGAACATTCATCAGGAAGAATTGAAAGATTTTTAGAGATGTGTGCGAACGATAATATTCAAGTAGCAATTTGTAGTACACCTGCGAATTATTTCCATTTATTGAGAAGACAAATGGTACGTCCTTTCCGTAAACCATTAGTAGTATTTACACCTAAGAGTTTATTGCGTCACCCAGCTTGTGTAAGTGCTATGGATGAATTTACGAAAGGTAATTTCCAAGAGGTGATTGATGATGCAAGTGTAAAAGCAAAAGATGTTAAGAGAGTATTATTGTGCTCAGGTAAAATTTATTATGAATTATTAGATCGCAGAGAAAAAGATGGTAGAACAAAAGATGTAGCGATCATAAGACTAGAACAATTGTTCCCATTACCAGTTGATCAACTTGAGGCATTGAAAGCAAAGTATTCTAAGGCGACAGAATTTTTCTGGGTGCAAGAAGAACCAAGAAATATGGGAGCTTGGCCATACTTAGTGAGATTAATGCGTAAAGAAAATATTGAAGTTATTTCTAGAAAAGAAAGTAGTAGTACAGCAACAGGATATAACAAACAACATTTATCACAACAAGATTATATTTTATACAAAGCATTTACAAACGATAAATAATAAGATTAGAAATTTTCTATAATCAGAAATAAAATGAAACTAGAAATTAAAGTACCACCAGTAGGCGAATCAATTTCAGAAGTGACTTTATCAAGATGGATAAAGCAGAGTGGAGATTATGTAGAAATGGATGAAATTATTGCAGAGTTAGAATCTGACAAAGCAACTTTCGAATTAACTGCAGAACAAGCAGGTGTACTAAACACTGTGGCTTCAGAAGGAGATACATTAGCTATTGGTGCAATTGTATGTAATATAGATACAGATGCAAAAGCAAGTGCTAATAAATCTGCTGACAAACCTGTTGAAAAAGCAGAAGTAAAAACTGTAGAATCAAATAATAAAGAATCTTATGCAGCTGGTCACCCATCACCTGCTGCTGCGAAAATTCTTGCAGAGAAAGGTGTTGATGCTGGTTCTGTGAACGGTACCGGTAAAGATGGTAGAATAACAAAAGAAGATGCTTTGTCTGCTAATGCATCTAAAGTAGAAAAAGCAAAGCCTGAAACAAAAACTAATACAGAAGTACATGTTGCTGGTTCAAGAAATGCTCGTAAAGAGAAAATGTCGTCGCTTCGTAAAACAGTAGCTAAGAGATTAGTTGCCGTTAAAAATGAAACTGCTATGTTAACTACATTCAATGAAGTTGACATGCAACCTATCATGGATATCAGAGCGAAATACAAAGATAAGTTCAAAGAAAAACATGGAGTTGGTTTAGGCTTTATGTCATTCTTTACAAAAGCTATTTGTGAAGCGTTAAAAGAATTTCCAGCTGTAAATGCTCAAATTAACGGGGAAGAAATCGTTTATCATGATTTCGTAGACATGTCTATCGCAGTTTCTGCGCCTAAAGGTTTAGTTGTACCTGTAATTAGAAATGCTGAATCAATGAGTTTAGCACAAATCGAAAAAGCAGTTGCAGAATTAGCTGGAAAGGCTAGAGATAGTAAATTAACAATTGAAGAAATGACAGGTGGAACATTCACTATCACTAATGGTGGTGTATTTGGCTCAATGATGTCAACTCCGATTATTAACTCACCTCAATCAGCAATATTAGGTATGCATAATATTGTTGAAAGACCAATGGCTGTTAACGGACAAGTGGTAATAAAGCCAATGATGTATTTAGCTCTTTCTTATGATCACAGAATTATTGATGGTAGAGAATCTGTTGGTTTCTTAGTGAAAGTGAAGCAA
>JBKCCA010000440.1:0-4183 GCA_046305595.1 bacterium | reverse complement strand
TAGACTCTTGTTGATTCTTTTTTATCGGTATTTGAATTTTATGATCATGTATGCTAACATGCGGAATGTCTTCAGTACCTGTACTAGGCATATGACATTTCCAGCAATTGTTTTCATTGGTTGAAACTCTTTTCTTTAGATCAAGAGTACATTCATCTAAAGTTTTTGTGGTATGGCAAGATTTACAAGCATTGTTAAATTGTAAATCTTTAGTTTCTTTAACACTAACATGGGGGTTGTGACAATTAATACATGTTAGGTTTAAACTACTTTGTTTTTCTTCATTGCTTTTGATAAAGCATTTGCTTTGTTTTAACCGATCTGCATGTGAAGCCATAATAAATGAATGGTCTCCTTCATATCTTGGCAAAAACACATTCATGAAATCTGATAGCTTTTGTCCGGGTTTAAAATCAAAAAACGATTTACCTTCTTTTAGTATTGCATTACCTTGTAGATGACATCTCTGACAAACATCAACTTGTAATTCATATGGTAGTTTACCAGGATTTACGATTGAATAATCTATTTCATTTGCAGTATCAACTAATATACCTGCTGATTTTTCTTTGACGTGAATTTCACCCGGACCGTGGCATCTTTCACAGTCTATGCCTTGCAATACAGAAGCATATTTATTTTTTGAACCTACTACAAAATTAGGGTATGCATTGTGGCAGCTCATGCATTCTAATTCAATCGTTCTGCTAAATCGTGAATTGTGTCCTTTTTCAAACCCTGGCGGGAAATCCCATTTGCCTACTTGTGTATAAAAAGTCATAGGCATTTGAAAAAAATACCCATTAGTTTGATACATATGTGAATTGGTATGTTGGCCTGAACCAACTATGTATTCTACTTTCTCAATACGTTTATGAACAGTATCACCATTAGTAATTCTGTATTCTAAAATAAATAGGCTATCTCCTTCGAAATAGGGGTGGTAATAAAAATCGAGATAAGGGTCGTAAAGTTTTTCATGCTTAGAAAAATGTCCTGATGATTTCTCTTTTGATGCTGCACCAAACGATTGTCCCATGCCTGTTTTTATGAAGGTCTCATAAATATTTTGATGACAGGTTTTACAAGTTTGCATGCCGACGTATTGAACACCATCTGCATGATTTTTATATAGGGAATTCTCCGAAACATTATTGTTTGAACTACAATTAACATTCATAGTGATAATTGTAATTAAACAAAATGCTAAAACAAGAAATACGAGAATTCTTCGGATGTTCATGTTATAAAAATATTAAATTCGATTGAAAGCGATAAGTCCAGCTTTCAAGTTCTTAACATTTTTATACCCAGCTTGGTTTAAAATCTTTTGAGCAGTACGGCTTCTGATGCCTCTTTGACAAACCACAATTATTTCAAGTTCTTTGTTATCAGGTAGTTCGCTGATGTAATCATCTAGTTTACCCAATGGACAAAGTAATCCTCCTATGTTATAAGTATGGTATTCAATTTTTTCACGAACATCAATAATAAATGGATTTTCACCATTATCTATTTTTTGTTTGAGTTCTATAGCTGTAATCTCAGTCATTTTTGATGTATTTCTGAGTTTGCAGAATTTCGTTTTTCGAATTAACTAATTGCAGAAGGTAGATACCTTTTTCTATATCAGAAATATCAATTATAGGTGAGGAGTTTATGGTTTTTAATATTCTACCTTGTAGGTCTATAACTCTTACACTTAAGTCTTCAGATTGAACGATTGATGTTGAATTAATAATACCTTGACCAGGGTTAGGGTATATGTTCCAATTAATTTTTTTGACATTCTTTGAAATGCCTGTAGCGATTCTGTCTTTAAAATATGGGCGTATCATAACAGAACCCTTTTCAGTACTTTGTTGCCAACCTAAAGCATTTACTTTATAAAACATGCGGTCACTGTTTACTGTATTTCGATCTAGCCCAACATTTAAAAAATAATTGGAACTCTGTATCCAGCCCACATAGAAATCACCTTCAACTTCTAATACAGAATCTAATTGATAATTACTAAAGCCGTTAATAATATCGGTATAATTAGGTGTTTGAGATGTCTTTTGATAGAGTATAACTTCCGGATTTAAAGATTTCCAGATGGTAAGGGTAAATAGCTCGTTAACGAGTGGTACTTGTTTTTGAGTAAAGAAATAAGAGACATCTGTTAAAGTATCTTTTTGTTTAGCAGAAAATAAATACGCAAATCTACCTTCACCAGAAACAGATAGACCATATCCGTTTTCAGCAGTACCATCATCATAGGCAAAGTAATCGTGGAAGTTTTGATTTTGAATGATAGTATCGTTAGATTTTATATTATCGTTATTAGTAGTTACATAATACTTTGTTTCAACAGTATATTTTTTATTTCGATAAGGAACACTTACTTTTTTTGAGTCTTCATAGTCTGAAGCGTAAGGAGCCATTGGTAAACCTTTTGTAACTGAATCTAATTTTAGTGATTCTTCTTTTAAATATGAAGTAAACGTAAAGGTCACAACAGTGATAGCATCTGAAGAATAATTATTTCTAACATTAATAAAATGGTTATTCGCCAACATGGTTGAATCATATTGATTGAATGGAATGGCGGTATATGATTTTAATAATGAAGTCGGATTGTTATTTATTGATACATCAAAGAATGCTGTATCGTTAGCATTTCTAAAACGATTTAATTTTACATAGTCGATATGCCAATGATCATCGCCACCAAATTGAGAACCTTTATTTTTGAATCTAAACTGAAATCCCTTTTTTAAATATTCTTCAGCATTAATAGGAACCATTATTTGTCTGAAGTCTCTAACAGCAGTACCAGGCCAAGCTCTTATTTTAACAAATCTCCCTGTGTTTAAGTTTCTAAATTCAAGTATAAGAGAATCATTAGTTGCAGGTACTCTACCTAAACCTTGTGGTTGAATATAAAAGCTTAAATAGATTGAATCAGATGCTGCATAATTTAAGTTAATAGGCAATGAAGTAAAGCTGTCACAAACACCGTATCCAAAAGAGGAGTTTACATATGGAGCACCTCTGTGATCGAAGCCATCAAAAGTAGCTACGCCTTTGGTAGGAGAGTTTCTCCCAAAACTATTATTGATATATACTTTATTGTCAAGCCACTTTGAGGAATTTGGATAAACCTTAACATCCGAAAAATCATCAAAAAAAGGTAATTCTAGAGTATCTACTAATTTCTTAGCAGTATAATTTTGTTGGTATTCAATATAAGCTTTCTCTAAAAGATGGGAGTATTGCATGGCTTTGGTAAGCTCTTGTGCAATAGATATATTGACAAATATAAATGTTATATAGAGTAATGATAAAAATCTTTTCATAAAAAAAATTAAACGCTTTAATAAGCGAATTATTGCACTTTCAAATAGAGGTCAATGGTTTCTCCTTGGCTTATTTGGTTAAGGGTGGTGTCGGCACTGAACTCCGGACTTTGTTTATAAACGATAGCTCTTGAAGTATCAGTTTTGCCACCATCAAAAATGATAGCACCCACAATTAATCTAGATCCTTGAATGACAAACAAAGCCTCGTCGTATGATAGTCCGACTAAATTAGGCACATTCACTTTTAAATTTCCATAACCATCTCCCAACACTAAATCTACAGCATCACCTTTTTTCAATACATCACCTTTTTTTAAGATTCTACCTTTGTATTGAATAGCAAGTACTGCGTTTTGTGCTAAATCAGGTTTATAAATTAGTTGCTTAATGGAGATACCATAACTTTCTAAAATAGCTTGTGCTTCTCTTAATGAGACATCAATCAAATCAGGAAGTTTAATACTTGGTGCATCAGAAGAAACAATTGTTAAATAGATATTTCTATTTTCTTTGACTAATGAGTTAGCCTCAGGTTCTTGTTCGTATATAGTACCAGGTTCAGCTTTATCAGTATATATAGAATCAATAACGTATCTAAAACCTTGTTCTTCTAAAAGTTCCATCGCCTCTGAGATTTCTAATCCTTTAAGATTTGGAATAGTAACTGTTTCACCATGACGGGTATAAACGTTCAACCATTTGAAAATGATAAATAATACAATACCTATCGTTAAGATGGCGATACCTAGGTGTTTAAAGAAATCTTTACTTTTAAGAAATTGAAAAAACATTTTCATAATTAGCTCAAACATATTTAATTCTTTTCAAATATTAGATAT
>JBKCCA010000439.1:0-1413 GCA_046305595.1 bacterium | reverse complement strand
TGCGAGGGTGTCCACCTCTTCCCATTCCGAACAGAGAAGTTAAGCCCCTCAGCGCCGATGGTACTGCAGTAAAATGTGGGAGAGTAGGTCATCGCCACCCTTTATTAAAGCCCCGAACAGAAATGTATCGGGGCTTTTTTTGTCCAAAAATTTTGATATAAATGCAGAATTGAAATGTAAGATGTAGGATGTAGGATGTAGGATGTAGAATTAAGAGTTAAGAACTAGGCAATCCTAATTTTTTGTATCTCTCAGTACTCAGTACTAAGTACTGACACTAGCATATTAGCATACTAACATACTAGCATACTAATTTCTGAATTCTATTCAGAAATTTTCTATCTTGCAGCGTGAAATATTTTGAAGAACAAAGAGGAGAAGTAATGAAGCATATAGAAAGCTTCATGCTTACTAACATGTTTAATTACCTTAAACCTGTTGAAGAAAATTGGCAACCTACTGACTTCCTACCTGATTCAGCAAGCCCGAAGTTTTTTGATCAAGTAAAAGAATTACAAGAATCTGCTAGAGAAATACCATATGATTTAATGATTGTGCTTATTGGTGATACCATCACTGAAGAAGCCCTACCTACCTACGAATCATGGTTAGCTACCATTGAAGGTGTGTCTAAAGAAGAAACAGGTGGATGGATTAAATGGTTACGCCACTGGACAGCCGAAGAAAATCGTCACGGTGATTTATTAAATAAATACTTATACCTATCTGGTCGTGTTGATATGCGCCAATTAGAAATCTCAACTCAATATCTAATTGCTGATGGTATGGATATCGGTACTGATAGAGATCCATATAGAAATTTTGTTTATACTTCTTTCCAAGAAATGGCTACCAACATCTCACACAGACGTGTTGCTACTCTTTCGAAGAAAAGTGGCGACGGATTGTTAGCTAAAATGTGCGCGGTTATTGCAGCTGATGAAGCTCGTCATGCTACCGCCTACCAAGCCTTCATTAAAGAAATTATTAAAGTTGATGCTTCTGAAGTTTTATTGGCTTTCGAAGATATGATGCGTAAGAAAATTGTAATGCCTGCTCACCTTCTTAAAGAAGCTGGTAAATCTGCAGTTAATTCTTTCGAACATTTCTCTAATGCCGCTCAACGTTTAGGCGTTTATACTTCTGTCGATTATATCGATATTATCAGACACCTTATTAAAGAATGGCAAATTGAAAGCTTAGGTGAACTAAACGAAGCTGGTGAAAAAGCTAGAGATTATTTAATGGCTCTACCTGATCGCTTAACTCGTATCGCTGAACGTATGAAAACCCCAGAACTCGAATACGAATTCTCTTGGGTGAAAAAACAATAATTAAAAAAGGAGCAAATTTATTTGCTCCTTTTTTATTTTATCAATAAGGTGTTTACCTCTTTTAAGATATTCTCTATTC
>JBKCCA010000438.1:0-3376 GCA_046305595.1 bacterium | reverse complement strand
TAGATACAGAAAGAATTATGGCATATAGACTATTAAGCATATGTCGTGGTGAAAAAAATAATTTGATAGGCTTTGATGAAAATAATTATGCAGACGAATGTTCTGCAGATAGTAGAAGTATCGATTCAATAATTAATGAATTTCAATTCTTGCGTTTATCAAATATTGAGTTAATCAATAATTTAACCAATATTCAATTAAACAAAATAGGTTCTGCAAATAACAACTCAGTAAGTGCTAGAGCTTTAGTATATATCATATTGGGTCACTTAGAACATCACATGAATATTCTAATTAGTAGATATTTAAATAAATGATAAATTAGAGGAAATTATAAAATATAAGATGGATAGATATTTCGGATTAATAGGTATTGTACTGATACTAGGTTTAGCATTTGTACTTTCAAATAATAAGAAAGCGATTAACTATAGATTAGTATTTACTGGTTTATTAATACAATTAATACTTGCAGTGTTTATTCTTAAAACACCAATTGGTCAATCAATCTTCGGACAATTAGGTTATTTTATAACAAAGATATTAGACTTCTCTAATAAAGGTGCTGACTTTGTTTTCGGACCATTAGTTAATTCGAGTATACTTGCACCAGTATTTGGTATTAGTAATGCATTTATATTTTTCTTTAAAATTATACCTACGATAATTTTTGTATCGGTATTAGTGAGTATAGCATACCACATTGGACTTATGCAGAGAATTGTTGCAGTATTTGCAAGAGGGGTGCATTGGTTAATGGGAGTAAGTGGTTCAGAAGCATTGTCGAATGTAGGTTCAGCCTTTGTCGGACAAGTAGAGGCGCAGATTATGATAAAACCATACATCAGCGGAATGACCATGTCAGAATTATTGGCTAGTATGGCCGGTAGTATGGCTTGTATTGCAGGTGGTGTAATGGCAGTATATATTTCAATGGGAGTGCCAGCTGAATATTTAATTGCTGCAAGTATAATGGCAGCACCGGGTGCATTAGTCATTTCTAAAATTGTTTACCCTGAAACAGAAGAGTCAGAAACAAAAGGGAAGGTTAAGTTAGAAATCAAGAAGGCTCACGCTAATTTGATGGATGCAATTTCACATGGTGCTGGTGATGGAATGAGAATTTCGTTAAATGTTATTGCAATGTTATTAGGTTTCATAGCATTAATAGCCATGGTAGATGCTGGCTTAGGTTGGGCAGGTAGATGGTTATATTGGAATACAAGCATGGACTTAACCATGTTAGGTATTTCATTAAAGGAATTAAGTTTAAAAGAGATTTTAGGTTCTATATTTTCAATATTTGCTTGGGCGATGGGAGTGCCATCACAAGATACTCATGCAGTTGGTGCCCTAATGGGAACTAAATTAGTAATTAACGAGTTCGTAGCTTATTCAGATTTATCGCCGATGATAGCTAAAGGATTACTATCAACAAAATCAATCGTTATAGTAAGCTTTGCATTGTGTGGTTTTGCGAACTTTAGTTCTATTGCAATACAAGTAGGTGGTATAGGTGAACTTGCTCCTAATAGAAGAGCAGACTTAGCAAAGCTTGGTTTCAAAGCATTAATCTGTGGAACACTAGCTTCATATTTATCAGCTACAATTGCTGGTATATTACTTTAAGCTAAATTCGGAATTTCAATTATGAATCGACTTCCAACATTGGGGGTCGATTCTAATTTAATACTTCCTTTGATTTTCTTCGCCGCTTCATTAGCAACATATAAACCAACGCCCGATCCTGCATTTTTGTGATTTCCTCTGAAAAACATTTCGAATATCTTCTCGTGCAATTCATCAGAAACACCTACTCCATTATCTTCTATAACAATAAGTGTTTTTTCATGTGAAGAATCTATTTCGATACTAAGCTTTCTAGCAGTCTTAGCTTCATCAAAAAATCTTAGGGAATTTAAAATTATATTACTTAAAATAATTCTAATTCTCGACTCGTCTGATCTTATGTATACAGGTTCAGTAATGTTTTTTTCTATTATAAAATTCTCAGCTATTTTATTATCATGAAGGTCTTCTAAAATTTCATTGACTAACTTTTCAAATTGAATATGTGAAATTTCAACATCTAGCCTATTGCTTCTATGATATTTAATTACATTTTGAACAAACACATCCATTTTATGAACAGTTGTTTCGATCATATGAATATAATCAGGCATTTTGTTTATCTCATCTGACTGAGCGACCTTTACTAATCCTAATACAGAAGCCAATGGAGCTCTTAAATCATGAGACGCACTATAAATAAATTTATCTAACTCATCATACGCCTTTTTCAATTGCACGTTTTGTTCGCGTAATAATAAACGAGTATAAAATATATCGTATGCATTTTTTATTGCAACTGATAGTGCTTGTGGATCCCAAGGCTTATCGATGAATCTATATATCTGTCCTCGGTTTATCGCCTCTACTACTGCTTGAATATCTGTATAACCTGTTAATAAGATTCTAATGGGATGAGGATATTTTTCTAATATTGACTCGAAGAATTCAACACCAGTCATTCCAGGCATTCTTTGGTCAGAAATAATTACATGAACCAGTTCCGCTTCTAATATTTGTTTAGCTTCAGCACCAGATTCAGCAATGAATATATCGTATTCTTTTCTAAATAAAGCTTTGAACGATTGTAAATTATTTACCTCGTCATCAATATATAAAACTCTAATTTTCTCTATAGACATACTATTGATTAATTGGTAATGTAATTAAAAACTCTGTGTCCTTTCCTAATTCTGAATTTACCTCGATTATACCTTTATGTAACTCAATAATACTATACACAATTGACAAACCTAAGCCAGTTCCTTCGCCTGCTTTTTTGGTAGTGAAGAAAGGTTCGAAAATCTTATGCTTTACTTCTTCTGGCATACCAATGCCGTTATCAGAGATACTTATTTTAACAAAATTTTCTTCTCTAAATGTTTTTATAATAACCTGCCCGTCGTTGTCATTTTCATGTGAGGTCATAACAGCTTGTGCTGCGTTATTAATTATATTCATGAAAACCTGATTTAGCTTTCCAGCGAAACATTCAATTTCCGGAATGTCGCCAAAGTCTTTCACTACATTTACCTTACCCTTGAATGTGCTGTTTAATATAATTATCGTAGAATCAAGTCCCTCGTTTACATTCGCAAATTTTAAATCAGACTCATCTAATCTTGAAAAACTCTTAAGTCCTTTTACAATCTCCACAGTTCTACCAGCACCATCAGACATTCCTTTTAACAAAACATCAATTTCGTGTATCAAATAATCATAATCAATTTCTTTTTTGAATTTTTTAGCTTCTTCAAATTCATTGTCTAATGATTTCTCTTTGATAGTATTTTCAATTTTATTAAGC
>JBKCCA010000437.1:0-4808 GCA_046305595.1 bacterium | reverse complement strand
AAACGGCAATCGATTCGACAGAATCGAAAATAAATATTAACTAAATAAAAATTATTACTATGGAATACTCAGATATTGTAGTAGGACTAGACATTGGAACCACAAAGATTTGTGCGATTGTAGGCATGCGTAAAGAGCATGGTAAGATTGAAGTGTTAGGCATGGGAAAGGCTGAATCAGCAGGTGTTTCGAGAGGAGTTGTAACAAATATTGAAAAAACAATTAACGGTATTAAAGCCGCAATTGAAGAAGCAAGTATTAAAGCGAATTGTGATATCTCTGAAGTGGTGGTAGGTATCGCCGGACAGCACATTAAGAGTTTACAACATAGAGGCATCATTGTTAGAAGTTCTACTGATGATGAAATCAATCGTGCAGATGTTGATCGTTTGATCGAGGACATGTATCGCTTAGCAATGCCTCCGGGTGAAAAAATTATTCATGTATTACCGCAAGAATTTACGGTTGATAATGAGCAAGGAGTATTAGATCCGATTGGTATGTCAGGTATTCGTTTAGAAGCGAATTTCCATGTGATCACTGGGCAAATTACTGCAGCGAATAACATCATCAAATGTGTTGAGCGTGCGGGCTTAGTAGCAACTGATATGGTATTAGAACCATTAGCATCAGCAGATGCAGTATTGAGTGATGAAGAAAAAGAAGCAGGTGTAGTATTGATTGACATCGGTGGTGGAACGACTGATATTGCTATATTTTACGAAGGTATCATCAGACATACAGCAGTAATACCTTTCGGTGGTAATTCAATCACTGAAGATATTAGAGAAGGATGTTCTGTAATGAAAAATACTGCAGAAGCATTGAAGATAAAATTCGGATCGGCATTAGCAGATGAAAATAAAGAAGAGGAAGTAATTTCTATACAGGGATTGAAAGGTAGAGAGCCGAAAGAAGTATCTGTGAAAAATTTAGCCTACGTAATACAAGCACGTATGGAAGAAATTTTAGAACAGGTGAAATATGAAATTCAAGCATCGGGTTTTGAGAAAAAAATCAGAGCAGGAGCAGGTATAGTAGTAACAGGTGGTGGTGCACAATTAAAGCATGTTACACAATTAGTAGAATACATTACAGGTATTGATGCGAGAGTCGGATATCCGAATGAACATTTATCGAAAACAAATTTCGATGATATTAAGAGTCCGATGTATTCAACCGGTATCGGTCTAGTGATAAAAGCTTTGCAATACATAGAGATGCAAAGAACTAAGGCAGAAAACAAAGTGCCAAATATTGCACAACCTGAAAAAGAGACGAAGGTAGAGCGTGAAAAAAATCAAGGTAGTTCATTTTTACAAGGCATCATTAAGAAGAGCGAGCGTTTTTTCTTAAATGACATTGCCGACATTGATGACGATAAAAACTTTACTAAATAAATTAATTAGAGAACATACATAAAACATAATATCATGAAATTCGAGATGCTGAAAGATAAATCATCAATCATAAAAGTGATTGGTGTAGGTGGTGGCGGTGGTAATGCTGTCAATCACATGTATAACCAGGGCATTGTGGGAGTAGACTTCATCATTTGCAATACCGATGCACAAGCTTTGGAATTAAGTCCGATCCCTAATAAAATTCAATTAGGTACCAGCTTAACAGAAGGTAGAGGAGCGGGTTCAATACCAGAAGTAGGTAAGAATTCTGCAATCGAATCGATTGATGATGTAAAAGAATTATTGGGTAGCACAACGAAGATGGTATTCATCACTGCTGGTATGGGCGGTGGTACGGGTACTGGTGCAAGTCCGATCATTGCTCAAGCTGCCAAAGAAATGGGAATATTAACAGTAGGTATTGTTACTACACCGTTCACTTTTGAAGGTAAGCGTCGTAAGCAACAAGCAGACGAAGGATTAGAGTCATTCAAAAAACACGTAGATACTTTATTAGTTATCTCGAACGATAAGTTACGTGAGATGTATGGTAACTTAACTTTATCTAATGCATTTGCAGAGGCAGATAATATTTTAACAACTGCAGCGAAAGGTATAGCAGAAATTATTACAGTACCAGGTTATATCAACGTTGACTTTGAAGATGTGAAAACAGTTATGCAAAACTCAGGTGTTGCAATCATGGGATCAGCATCTGCAGAGGGAGAGGGCAGAGCATACAAAGCAGTACAATGTGCATTAGCTTCTCCGTTATTGAACGATAATGATATTGAAGGAGCGAGATACATTTTATTAAATATAACATCCGGAGAGAAAGAAGTATTGATGGATGAAGTGTCGGAGATTACTGATTACATTCAAAATCAGGCAGGCTTAACGGCAGATATTATTTGGGGTAATTGCTACGATGAAAATTTAGGCGATAAAATTTCGGTGACTTTAATTGCGACCGGATTTCAAACTAAGGAAGAAAGATTTAAGACACCAGCGGCGAACGTAGATAAAAAAGTAATTCCGCTTTCGATTGAAAATACTGAAGTGGTGAAAGAGGTGATGCAAAACATCAACTTAACTTTAGAAGAAGAGCATTTGGCGAAAGTAGAATTGAAATCAGAGAAGACGGAAGAGCCTTTCAAGATGGAGATTGCAGAAGAGCCTAAGCAAGTAGAAATAGAGATACCAGTAGCAGTGCAAAAGGCACCAGCGATGGTATTAAAAACACATATCGTTGAAGAGTCGGAGCAAGTGCCGATGATCAAAGAAGATGTGAAGCTGAGTTCACACAAGCAGGTGAATTTATTTGATTTCATACCAGCACCAGAGCCAAAGAGAGCAGAGGAGCAAGTAAAAGAACAAGAGCCATTCAGATTATTAGATAAAGAAGATGTTCAGTTTACAGTGATCAATAAAACTGCTGAGCAATCAGACGAAGATCAAGAATTAGAAGAGCAAATGCGTAAGAACAAAGAGCGCATTAATAGGTTGAAAGAATTAAGTATGCGATTACGTACACCGAACGGATTAACAGATTTGGAAACGGAGCCAGCTTACTTAAGAAAAAAACAAACCTTAGATAATTTGCCACACTCATCAGAGTCGCAAGTATCGCGTTATACAATTAATGAAGAAAACGGACAAGCGCAAATTCGCCCAAACAATCCGTTCCTTCACGATAATGTGGATTAGTTAATAATCATATAAGCCGTAAGCGTCTGTAGGTAAAACTTCAGGAGCTTTTTTGATTGGCTAATTCCTACTTTTCACTTATCTTTGAACAAATAAACTTGTAACAATAAAACCCTTATAAAATTGGATTTATTCGATAAACTTTCAAACAGAGGCCCTTTAGGTCAACACCAGAAGATGGCCCATGGCTATTTTACTTTCCCGAAATTAGAAGGAGAAATTAGCAACCGCATGGTGTTTCGTGGTAAAGAACACTTAATATGGAGTTTAAATAATTACTTAGGACTTGCCAATCACCCAGAAGTTCGTAAGGCTGATGCTGAAGCTGCAGTACAATACGGATTAGCTTTGCCGATGGGTGCCCGCATGATGTCTGGTAACTCTAACAATCACGAAGAACTAGAGCGTCAATTGGCTGCTTTCGTTAAGCGTGAAGATGCTTTCTTATTAAACTACGGATATCAAGGTATGGTGTCTATCATCGATACTCTTGTAAACCGTCACGATGTGATCGTTTACGATGCTGAATCTCATGCTTGTATCATAGATGGTGTGCGCTTACATCAAGGTAAACGCTTTGTATATACACACAATGATATGCAAAGTCTTGAGAAACAATTAGAGCGTGCTACTAAACTTGTAGAAGGTACTCAAGGTGGTATTTTAGTAATCACTGAAGGTGTATTCGGTATGTCAGGTGTGCAAGGTGATTTAAAAGGTGTGGTTGCTTTAAAAGAAAAGTTCAACTTCAGATTATTAGTTGATGATGCTCATGGTTTCGGAACTATGGGTCCGACTGGCGCTGGTTGCGACGAAGAACAAGGTGTTCAAGATGGAGTAGATGTTTACTTCGGTACTTTCGCTAAATCTATGGCGGGTATCGGTGCATTCGTTGCTGCCTCTGAAGATGTTGTGAACTTCTTAAGATATAATATGCGCTCTCAAACTTTCGCTAAATCATTGCCTATGCCAATGGTAGTCGGATTGTTGAAGCGCTTAGAATTATTAAAAAATAATCCTCAGTTGAAAGAGCAACTTTGGACAGTTGTGCGTGCTTTACAGTCGGGTTTAAGAGAAAGAGGCTTCGATATTGGTAAAACAAATTCACCAGTGACCCCGGTATTTTTGAAGGGATCGCTGACTGAGGCGACTAATATTGTGATGGATTTAAGAGAAAATTATAGCATTTTCTGCTCTATTGTAACCTACCCTGTAGTACCTAAAGGCGTGATAATGTTGAGGTTAATACCTTCAGCTATACATACTTTAGCAGATGTGGAGCAGACCCTAAATGCCTATACCGAAGTAGCCGAAAAGCTAAAAGCAGGCTTCTATGAGTCTAAGGCCGCTGTAGAGGCAAATGCATAATTATTGAAAATAGTATTGAATTTTTTAAAAAAATCCTTTTATATTAGCTAAAACAATCAATTATTGTAAAACCAAACCATAAAGGAGTTTATAAAAATGAAAAAATTCAACGATTTCAAAAAGATGTTAGCTGACTTAGAAGCTGATGCAGACAAATTCTACAACAAAGGCAACAGCGCAGCTGGTACACGTGTGAGAAAAGGTATGCAAGACTTAAAAAATTTAGCACAAGCTATTCGTATCGAGATTCAAGAGAAGAAGAATGCGGAAGGTGGCGCTTAATTTTAATTAAATATTATAAGAAAGCTCTGATGAATTATTTATCAGAGC
>JBKCCA010000436.1:0-4687 GCA_046305595.1 bacterium | reverse complement strand
CTACCCTTCAGAGCAAATAGACTATTACTTACAAAATACCTTACATAGAATTGCTCGTGGTGGTATTTACGATCAAATGGCTGGTGGTATTTATCGATATTCTGTTGATGCTTATTGGAAAATACCTCATTTCGAAAAGATGCTTTATGATCAGTCGCAAACCATCTCTTTATATGCAGATGCCTATCGAAATTTTAAACACGATCTCTACAGAAAAACTTTTCAATCAACGATTCAGTTTTGTTTAAATGAATTAAAAAATACTTCGGATGGTGGTTTCTATTCAGCTCTCGATGCTGATTCAGAAGGGGTAGAGGGTAAGTTTTACTGCTGGACAATCGATGAGTTAAAACAAGTGCTTTCGAACGATGCAGATCTTTATATTGAGTATTATCAAATGTCTGAAGAAGGTAACTTTGAACACTCGCTAAATAATTTATTTGCCCTTCAAGAAATTGATCCAATTTTAGAAAAATACAAATTAACTGAAGCTGAATTATTGCAAAAAATAGAAGAAGCGAATTTAAAATTAATTGACATCCGAAGTAAGAGAATAAGACCCTCGCTTGATGATAAACAACTTTGCTCATGGAATGCCTTAATGATTAAAGCATTTTGCGATGCATATTTGGCAGAGCCTAATGAATATTACCTAAATGAGGCTATTAATTGTTATGATTTCATTAAAAACAATTTATTTGTTGATGGTAAATTGTATCGTTCGTATAAAGCATGTCAAGCGAAAATTGATGCATTCTTAGATGATTATTCATTTTTCATAGAAGCATTATTGTGTTTATTTAATATTACAGCTGATGAGAAATATGTTCATGAAGCTGATAGATTAATAGAACATTGCATCAAAAATTTTATGGATGAACAATCAGGAATGTTTTGGTACACATCATCAACGGGCGAAGAATTAGTTGCTAGAAAACAAGAATTTTATGATAGCGTTATCCCTTCATCTAACTCTGTGATGATGAATAATCTCTTCAAAATTTCAGTAATTACTGGTAATTCAGAATATGAAGATTTTGCAGATAATATGGTCTTTGTGATGAAAGATCAATTGAAAAGATATCCGCCTTCTTATTCAAACTTTACGAATGCTCTTTTGAGAAAATCAAATCCGAGCGTAGAAGTAGTAATAGTAGGAGAGAATGCTAAAGATTTATATTTAGAATTAAACAAGAGATACTTATCAAACATTGATATTTTTTATACAAATCAACCATCTGATTTGTCAATTTTTCATTCAAGATTTATTGAAGGTAAAAATTTAATGTATGTGTGTATAGATAAATCTTGTCATTTACCCGTAGAAAGTATTGATGAAGTAATAGCACAATTACCGTTTAAATAGCTAACAATATCAATAGTATCAGAGCTCATTAACTTCACATTCTGAATAGTTTTTATACGAATATACTCTTTGAATTTTAACTCAATTAGCTTAGTAGATTCGTATAAATTATTTAAGTTGATGATTTCTATTTGAATTTTAGTCGGATGATTAACATCACCGTAAACATTTATAGATTTAATACTGGTGCTTGAATCTTTACTCTTATATGTTATTAAGCTATCACTCTCAATTACTTCAAAACTGTTTTTAAATGCAGGTTTATTTATATCGTAATTTTTAAGATCTAGTAAATCATTTTTAATTTTCTCTGCTTCAATTTTTACTTGCTCAATTACAATGCTATCATTTATTAAAAACTTACATAAACTATCTGATTTTATTGAGGCTATTTGTTGATCTACAATTTTATCAATATTAAATGCATAGTTATCGGAAATACTATTTTTATTAGGTTCAGTAGAACAAGCAACTAACAAAATTGATAAAAATACTAAGCTTAATATTTTCATTTTATTTGATTAATAAACTAGTACCATTCATTTCTTCAGGCTTATTGATATTCATTAAATCTAATATAGTAGGTGCAATATCTGCAAGTCCGCCATCTCTTAATTTAAAAGCTTCTTCATGAATTAATATGCAAGGCACCAAGTTAGTTGAGTGAGCTGTATTAGGTGTACCATCCTCATTAACCATAAAATCTGCATTACCATGATCAGCAATAATTATAAATGAATATCCATTTTTTAATCCAGTGGTTACTACTCTCTCTACACATTGATCTACAGTTTCTACCGCTTTTACAACAGCTTCAAATACTCCTGTATGTCCGACCATATCTGGATTTGCAAAGTTTAAACATATGAAATCGGTATCTGATTTTTCTAGTTCAGTAGTGATGGCTGAAGCAATTTCATTTGCACTCATCTCTGGTTGTAAATCATAAGTAGCCACTTTTGCAGATGGAATTAATATTCTCTTTTCCTTCTCGAATGGAGTCTCTTGTCCGCCTGAAAAGAAAAACGTCACATGCGGATATTTTTCTGTTTCAGCAATTCTAATTTGAGATTTATCATGTACAGAAAGTACTTCTCCTAGGGTGTTCTTCAAATTGTCTTTATCGAATATAACTTCAACATTTTCAAAGCTATCATCGTAATTAGTCATGGTTACATAATGCAAGTTTAGCTTATGCATATTGTACTCATGAAAATCTCTTTGTGTTAATGCAATTGTAATTTCACGCCCACGATCTGTTCTAAAATTAAAGCTAATTACTACATCACCTTCTTGAATTTTAGTTAATGCATTATTATGCTCATCAGTCATAACAAATGCCTTCATGAATTCATCTGTAATGCCATTATTATATTGTTCTTTAACAGATTCTATGATATTATTAGTTTTAATACCATCAGCATTTACTAAAAGCTCATAAGCGAGTTTTACACGTTCCCAACGTTGATCTCTATCCATCGCGTAATATCTACCTATAACTGTAGCTAATTTTGCTTGGTTATTGTTTTGCTGGTTATGTTGTAATAATTCATCAAGGTAATTTGCACCACTTTTAGGGTCAGTATCTCTTCCATCTAGAAATGCATGTATAAATACTTGCTCAGTGTTCATTTTTTGTGCAATGTCACACAGTGATTTTAAGTGGTTTATGTGAGAATGTACACCACCATCTGATAGTAGTCCAATAAAGTGTACATTTTTATTTTCTTTCTTCGCATAGCTCAATGCGTGTGTTAAAACATCATTTTCTGCTAAAACACCATTCGTACAAGCTTTATTGATTTTCACTAATTCTTGAAAAATCACCCTTCCTGAACCAATAGTTAAATGTCCGACCTCTGAATTACCCATTTGCCCTTCAGGCAAGCCTACTGCTTCGCCCGATGCAACTAATTTAGAATGAGGATATTTTGAATATAAAGAATCAACAAAAGGAGTGTTTGCATTCTGAATGGCATCTGCTGTCTTCTTGTTACCAAGTCCCCAGCCATCTAATACTAATAGTGCGACTTTTGAATTTTTCATATGCAAATATACCGAAAGCGAATCATTGGCACAGTTTTTATGTATATTTAATCACCCACGTATAAAAATGAAGCGAATATTACTTTTATTCTTATTTATTGCAGTCAATATTTTCAATGCACATTCACAATCTGAATTGCTTGATGATATTACCGTTTCATTCAAATCATCAGATCATCGTTTGTTAGCCAAGCATTTTAGTGGCAAAATAGAAATTAACCTTCTTGACCAATCTAATGTTTATAGCAGACCCCAAGCCGAAATGGTGATGAAAGATTTCTTTAGTAAATACGAATCCACAGACTTCCAAATATTATATAAAAACAATCCTAGTAATGATCAAGTACGTTTTGCCATTGGTCAATTAGATAGTTATGCCGGAAGATTCAGAATTTTCTTCATTTTAAAAACCATAGATGGGGTGGTTTATATTCAAGAGATGCGCTTTGAGCAAGAGCGTAGTCGCTAATATTTATATCTTTGTTTTTTACATTTTTTATGACTTATTCTAAAGAAGAACTATATCAGTTTATTGATAGAGCTATTTTGGAGGATGTTGGTGAAGGTGATCATACATCACTCTCAACAATTCCTGCAGGAACTCAAAGCCAAGCTAAATTATTAGTAAAAGAATCAGGTGTATTAGCCGGCCTTGCTGTGGCTATTGAAATTTTCAATAGAATCGATAATATTTTAAAAATAGAAACTTTTAAAAATGATGCTGACCCTATTTTAGCAGGAGATATCGTACTAAAGGTTTATGGATCGGCACATTCAATTTTAAAGGCAGAGCGCTTAGTATTAAATACTATGCAGAGAATGTCAGGTATTGCGACTACTACCCATAAAATTGTTCAAAAAGTAGCAGGTACAAATTGCAAGATATTAGATACGAGAAAGACTACACCTGGACTAAGATTTTTGGAGAAAGAGGCGGTAAAGATTGGGGGAGGATATAACCATAGAATTGGTTTGTATGACATGATATTAATTAAAGATAATCATGTTGATTATGCAGGTGGAATTAAGAAAGCTTTACAAAATGCTAAAGCTTATGTTCAAACTTTAGGTAAAGATTTAAAGATTGAAATTGAAACTAGAAATTTAGAAGAATTAAATCAAGCATTAGAAGAAGGTGGTTTTTTTAGAGTGATGCTCGATAATTATAGTTTCGATGATATTAGAACAGCTGTAAAATTAGTAAATGGTAAATACGAAGTGGAAGCATCAGGTGGTATAGTACCTGAAAATGTTCATTTATATGCTGAATGTGGT
>JBKCCA010000435.1:0-4971 GCA_046305595.1 bacterium | reverse complement strand
TTATGTTCAAGTAGTCTACATTTCTTTTTTCTGCTTCAATAGCGAATCGTTTGAATGGTTCATCCCATTCATGTAGTGCTAAACTAAATTTTGACCAATGTACAGGTAATATTGTTCGTGCTTTTAAATCTATAGATGCTTGCACCACTTCTTCAGGCATCATATGTATATATGGCCAGTTTTTATTGTATTGTCCACATTCTAGAATTGCTAAATCAAAAGATCCGAATTTCTCTGAAATTATTTTAAAGTGTTCGTCATATCCACTATCTCCACCAATAAAATATTTGCTAGTATCAAATTCGAATACGAACGAACTCCAAAGTGTTTGATTTCTTTTAAATGATCTGCCTGAAAAATGTTTCGCTGGCGTTGCAGTAATTTTTAATCCAATATTATCAATCATTGAATTCTCCCACCAATCAAGTTCCACTATTTTGTTTTTTTCTACACCCCAATATTCTAAATGACTACCCACACCTAATGAAGTTATGATGCTCTCTACTGAATCTTTGTAATATATGATGGTTTTATAATCTAAATGATCATAGTGATCATGCGTTATTAATATATGATCAATATTTGTGAAATCTTTTATGCTGTATTGATTGCTAAATTTATAAGGCTTACCAAAAAAATCAAAGGGTGATGCATTGCCAATTATCAAAGGGTCAATTAAAATTCTTTTATTTTTTATTTGCAATAAATAGCTTGAGTGCCCAAGCCAAATAATTGCATTAGAATCTTTAGGTAATTTTGCTAAATCAACTAGTGCAGTTTCAATAGTATATGCTGGTTCTGTATTTTTTTTCTTAAAGAAGAAATCAAAAGAAACAGATAAAAAGTTTTGATCTTCTGCAAGTGCAGGAGTGTTACTTAAATTCACAAACTCGCCATTACTATAATTCTTAGATTTTTTTATTCTTTCTAATCTATCACTATGTGGTAATTTACCGAATGACTTCATATTTGTAATTAATATATTGATAAGCAACAAAATGTTAGTTACAATTAATATTCTGATTATTATTTTACTCATCTTAAACTAACATTCAAATAAATTAATAGTTTATTAATTTATTTATTGATTCTTCTAATCTTGCATTTGCTAAGAAATTATCTTCTAATGCCTTACTCATTGGTATCGCAGTATCTAAGCTTGCACATCTAATAATTGGAGCATCTAAATATCGAAAACAATGTTCTGCAATATGAGCTGAAATTTCAGCCCCGAAACCGTTAGTTAGAGTATCTTCATGTAGAATCAAAGCTCTGCCAGTTTTCTTTACACTATTTTCTACAGCTTCTTTATCCCACGGTTGCAAACTTCTTAAATCAAGAATATCAATAGAAATATTAGGATTGTTTTTTGCATAATCTAAAGCCCAATGAACACCTAAACCATAAGTAATAATACTTAGTGAATTGCCTTCTTGAATTAGCTTTGCTTTACCAATTTCTATTGTATAATAATCATCTAAAATTTCTTCAGAAATACCGCGGTATAAATATTTGTGTTCGAAATACATTACCGGATTAGGGTCTTCAATGGCAGAAGCCATTAAGCCTTTTGCATCTGAAGGAAATGCAGGATAAACAACTTTTAATCCTGGCGTTTTAGTAAACCAATCGTCATTACTTTGTGAGTGAAAAGGTCCTGCACCTGTTCCTGCTCCTGTAGGCATACGAATAATTACATCAGCATTTTGCCCCCATCTATAATGAGTCTTCGCTAAATTATTGATGATTTGATTAAAGCCTTCAGTTACAAAATCTGCAAATTGCATTTCCATCATTGCCTTGTAACCATTGATTGATAAACCTAATGCTGCGCCTACAATTGCAGATTCACATAAAGGAGTATTACGAACCCTAGCTTTTCCAAATTGCTCAACGAAACCTTGAGTGATTTTAAATGCACCACCATACTCAGCAATGTCTTGACCCATTAATACAAAATTATTGTGTCTCTCCATACCTTGTCTTAAGGCATCGGTGATTGCATCTAAGTATCTTTTTTCTGTTTTGTTGTTTGTCGAAGCATTGATCTCAGTGTATATATAAGGTGCATACATATCTAACATCTCAGTTTCTGTTTCTGGTATTATATCTGGTTCAGAGAATGCAACTTCAATAGCATGATCAATTTCTTCTTTGAATTGATAACGAATATCATTCGCATAATCTTCATCTATGATTTCTTGTTCAATTAAAAACTTTTCAAAATTATCAACTGGATCTTTTTCTGCCCAAATTTCAAATAGTTCTTTGGGTACATATTTTGTACCCGATGCCTCTTCATGTCCGCGCATTCTAAACGTCATGCACTCGATTAATACAGGTCTCGGATTGTTTCTGATTTCTTCTGTACACTTACTAATGGTTTCATACACCTCTAAAATATTATTTCCATCAATTTGCATTGATTCTATTCCATAACCTATTCCTCTATCAGCTAATCGTTCACAATTATATTGCTCTGATACAGGTGTCGATAATCCGTACCCATTGTTTTCTATAATAAATATGACAGGCAAATTCCATACAGATGCAACATTTATTGCTTCATGAAAATCACCTTGACTTGTAGCACCATCTCCAGTAAATACTAAAGTTGCTTTGTTTTTGTTTTCAAGTATGTCAGCAAGGGCAATGCCATCTGCTAAAGCCATCTGCGGACCTAAGTGAGAGATCATTCCAACTATTTTGTATTCTTGAGTGCCGAAATGAAATGAGCGATCACGACCTTTTGTAAAGCCAATAGCTTTGCCTTGAAATTGTGCTAATAATCTATCTAATGGTACTTCTCTGGATGTGAACACGCCCAAATTTCTATGCATAGGTAAGATGAACTCGTCTTTGTTCATTGCCATCGCTGAACCAACTGAAATAGCCTCTTGACCAATACCAGAAAACCACTTACCAATTTTACCTTGACGTAAGAGAATTAACATTTTCTCTTCTATCATTCTTGGTTTTACTAAACCTTTATATAAATCAATTAAAGTTTCTTTACTATGATTCTTTATGTCGAATATCATGCCTTAAAAATTTGCGCTAAGTTACTTAAGTTTTATTAGTCTTTCTACTGCAAATTCAAGAGTTTCTAGCTTTTTAGCAAAACAGAAACGTAATCTATTAGAATGTTCTTGGTTAGAATAAAATGCTGACATTGGTATTGTTGCTACTCCATATTTTTGTACTAAGTCAATCGCAAATTCTTTATCATTCATTTCTGAATAATTTTGGTATGTATAACACTCGAAATAACTTCCACTAGATGGTATTACTTCAAAAATTGTTTCTGCCATTAACTTTCTAAAGTAATCTCTTTTGTATTGCATTTCTTTTGACAAATTTAAATATGCCGACTTATTGTCAATGTATTCAGCAATTGCTACTTGCTTGGGCGTGTCGACACAAAAAGCATTAAACTGATGAATACTTCTAAATTCTTTCATTAAATTTTTAGGAGCTATTACGTAACCAATTTTCCAGCCTGTACAATTGTAAGTTTTGCCAAAAGAAAAACAAGCAAAGCTTCTCTCATATAGCTCTTGATTAGCTAATACACTTAGATGTTTTTTATTATCAAAAATTAAATGCTCATACACCTCATCACTTATAATTATAATATCAGTATCTCTCGTGATTTTTGCTAATTCGTTAATGTCTTCTTCTGTAAATACATAGCCAGTCGGATTATGAGGAGTATTTATTAAAATGGCTTTGGTTTTATTATTAATTTTTTGCCTCACATTTTCCCATGGTATACTAAAATCTTCATTTACTTGAACTGATATCGCATGACCTCCATTTAGTTGAATTGCTGGTCTATAACAATCATAAGCTGGTTCAAATATTATTACCTCATCTCCTTCATTTACTATTGCAGAAATGCAGGTGAATAGAGCATAGGTAGCACCGGGAGTTATTGTAATGTCATCATCCGAAATAGCAGACTTGTATAAATCATTTACTTTAGCTGCAAGCTTCTCTCTTAGCAATGGATACCCGTTCATATGAGTATATTGATTAAACCCATTTCTCATGGCCCTATTTACACATTCTAAAAGCTCTTCGTCTATAGAATAGTCAGGGAAGCCTTGACCTAAATTGAGCGCTTTATATTCATTAGCATAGTTACTCATTATGGTGAATATCGTAGTACCTACACTTGGCAATTTTGATTTTAGTTTCATTTTAATTTATCAGGTGTATAAATGTAATATTTCTTTTGCAATTATGTTTTTTGGGAGAATTGTTTTTTTTCAATTATTTTTTGATACTATTGTGATATCATTTTAATATCATGACAGAAGAAAAAAACAAAAAAGCAATTTCAGGATATAGTATCTTGATGCTTTTATTAGTAATGATTGGAATTACTGCTTATTTAATAAGCATAAAGCTAATTGCAGTAGGGATAATCTTAGCTGTTGTCGCGTTTTTTATTTTACCAGGTTTTTCAGTAATTAACCCGAATGAAGCAATAGTAGCCACTCTATTTGGTGTTTATGAAGGTACCGTAAAGCAAAATGGTTTCATTTGGTTAAATCCGTTTTACACTAAACGTAAAGTATCAATGCGTGCAATGAACTTAAATGGTAACCACATAAAAGTAAACGATAAAGTAGGCAACCCAATAGAAATTGCAGCAGTAATTGTATGGCAAGTTCGTGACACTGCAAAAGCAGTATTTGAGGTAGATAACTACCATCAATTTGTTTCAGTACAATCAGAAGCAGCTGTTAGAAATCTAGCTGGCGCTTATCCGTATGATCATTTTGAAGACGACCATAGTAGTATTACTTTGAGAGATGGTGCACATATAGTTAACGATAATCTAGAAAATGAATTAAGCGAAAGATTGAGTAGAGCAGGAATTGAAATTTTAGAGGCACGTATTTCACATTTAGCATACGCACCTGAAATTGCAGGAGCTATGCTTCAAAGACAGCAAGCCACAGC
>JBKCCA010000434.1:0-3582 GCA_046305595.1 bacterium | reverse complement strand
AATCTGTCATGTCAGTTGCAATAAAGAAATTATCGCAGAGAAGCTAATTACTTTTTCATTTGCAAAATTTAAAAGGTGAAAAAGAATTTTAGAAAATTTAAAAGGTGAAAATTAAAAGAAGAAAAACATCATAAAAAAAGCCGAAGAAATTCTTCGGCTTTTCATTATGATATTTTTCTTCGATCACGGGAAGATACCTAAGTTCATGTAAGAAACAGCGATCTTATCGATTGCACCTACTAGAGCTGCAGTTCTTAAACTTTCGATTTTCTTATTTTGAACTTTGATTTCTCTTATCTCGTGGTATGAACGAATCATTGTCTCTTCTAATCCAGAGTTTACTAATTCTAACTCATCTGGACCTTTAACAATAGCTTTTCTTTGATCAGCAGATAATTTAACACCTGTTGCTTTCTCAATAGTATCTACTAATGTTCTGTTTGCATTTTCTTCGTAACGCTTATCCATACGTCCAAATGCTACGTGTGATAAGTTCTTCAACCACTCAAAGTAAGAAACAGTTACACCACCTGCGTTGCAATAAGCATCAGGGATGATGATACCTTGATTCTTAACAAACCAATCAGCTGCTTCTGGAGTTGTAGGTCCGTTCGCACCTTCAGCGATAATCTTCGCCTTGATTTTCTTGATATTGTTGATCGTGATTTGATTTTCTAATGCTGCAGGTACTAAGATATCGCAATCTTGTTCTAATCCTTGAGAGGAATTTTTGAACTCTTTAGTAGCACCTTTGTATCCTAAGATCGAACCAGTTTTCTTTCTGTGCTCAAATACTTTCTCTACATCTAATCCCTTAGGGTTATAGATAGCTCCTTCGAACTCACATAATCCTACGATTAATCCACCTGCCTCTTGTATAAACTTCGCAGAATAGAAACCTACGTTTCCTAATCCTTGAACAATTACTCTCTTGCCTTCGATACCCGGCGTTAAGCCTAATTTCTTCATATCTTCTGGTACCGATACACACTCTCTCGTAGCGTAAAATACACCACGACCTGTTGCTTCTCTTCTACCATTGATACCTGATTGTGAAATTGGTTTACCAGTCACACAAGCACTAGCGTCTAGTGAACCCGGATTGAAAGTTGCATATGTGTCAACGATCCACGACATTTCTCTTTCACCTGTACCATAATCTGGTGCGGGTACGTCAATACCTGGGCCAATGAAATTTTTCTTGATTAACTCTGAAGTATAACGACGTGTGATGTTTTCTAATTCGCCGATTGTGTAGTTCTTCGGATTGATTCTCACACCACCCTTAGCACCACCGAAACCTACGTTTACGATTGCACACTTGTAAGTCATTAATGCTGCTAATGCCATCACTTCGTCTTCGTTCACCATTTCACTGTAACGAATACCACCTTTAGTAGGTAATTTGTGATGTGAGTGCTCAACTCTCCATGCATCAATTACTTCGATTGAACCATTTTCTTTTCTGATCGGAAATTGAAAACGATAAACACTGTTACATGTTTTGATTTGGTTTAATAAACCTTCAGGATGCTTTGTAAAGCGTGCTGCTTTATCAAAGAACTCACACACATCACCAAAGAAATTGGTGTCATGTGATACTGCTTTGGATTTTACGGTTTTAGCCATAAAGAATGTTTGTTTGATTAATTTTGAATTGTAAATTTCGTAGCAAATGTTTGATTAATAATTATCATTCGCAAATTATTTGTCCTCTTTTTCTAATTTACTTAGTCTTCTATCTAATGTAACCAAGTAAAACACTATGCCAAAGAATATTACAGCGATGCTCGCTACTACCACATAAATTTTACCCGAACTTCTCAAGCCATCTGCCATCTCTACTCCTGTGCTTTCTTGTGCAAAAACTAATGCACTGAAAAACAATGCTATAATTAACATTAATAATCTTTTCATATTAATTTTCTAAAGATTTATCACTTAATTTCTTGAACCTAAATTTAATCTGCGCAATCCAGATACCCATGAAAATCCATCCTAATACAGCTGGATAAAAGACTTTACGCATATCATTGTCCATGTCGTATGTATTGAACCCCGGATTGCCACCATTACCTGGGTGTAATGAATCAGTCATGCGTGGTAAAATAAATACCAATACAATCATCACCGGAAAGGCAAACACACTGTACACTGCAGATATCTTCGCTTTCTTTTGTTCATCTTCTATTGAACCTCTTAAAACGAAGTAAGCGAAATAAACCAATAATGCTATCGCTGCCGAATTTTGTTTAGGGTCATTACTCCATGGTTCTCCCCATGTGAAATTTGCCCAAATCATTCCAGTAATTATTCCTAATATACCTAGCAAAACCCCAACGTTTGCTGATGATTCAGCCCATGCATCGTTATGCTCTGAAGCATTACGTAAATATTTTATACTATACACTGCGTTGATTACAAAAAGTATAATCATCGCAAACCACATCGGTACATGAAAGTAAACATTACGTATCGATTCATGCAATATCGGCAACTTAGGTACATCACCTAAAAGTCCCTGTATAATTGAGTAAGTAACTAGCAATACACCTGCTATTTTCCAGCTATAATTTTTCATAAATTAATCTCGCCAAATGTAAGGAAATAACAATAAAGAAACAGCGATTGTTATGATGTTGATAAGTAAAATTGCTATTAGCTCATTATAACTCACCGATCGATCTAATCCGTCGATCGCATTCTTCGAAAATTTGATCAATAACATCAACAAAGGCACCATAATCGGGAAACTCAAAATCGCCATCAAAGTGGTGTTATTATTGACCTTCGAAGCTATCGCCGACACCATACTCAACACCGTCGAAAAGCTTAGTCCGCCTAAGAAAACCGCCAACAAATAAAAGCCCTTATCTTGAATCGGATTTTTAAAAACCACTGCATAAAATATAAAGCATATCATCGATATGCAGAACATCAAAATGCTATTGTAAATAATCTTCGCGATGATCACACTTTGCGATGAACTCAAGGTATAGAAATACAAATACCTACCCTTGCTTTCTTGCATAAAACTCTTCGCGATAGTATTCACTGAAGCAAACAATAAAATGATCCAGAACAAAGCGTTCCAAGTTTGTACATTTATTTGTTTGAAAGATAGATAGCTGATGAATACAGTTGAAAAAACATACAGAATAATGCCGTTAAAAGAGTATTTATTTCTCCATTCTATGAGTATTTCCTTCTTTAACAAGGCTTTAACCTCTGTTGTAGTATTCATGCGACAAATTTATGATTATATTTAATATTTTTACCCCTAATAAATCGAAAGCAAATTGAAAAAGTTATTAGTAGCAAATAGAGGAGAGATCGCATTGAGAATTATGCGTTCAGCAAGAGAAATGGGTATCAGCACTGTTGCTGTTTATTCGGATGTTGACAGACTTTCACCTCATGTACTATATGCAGATGAGGCGGTTTTACTCGGACCTGCCCCTTCTAACCAATCGTATTTAGTTATTGACAAAATCATAGATGCATGCAAGCAAACAGGCGCTGATGCTATTCACCCTGGCTATGGCTTCTTATCTGAGAATGCTGAATTTGCTAGACGTGTAA
>JBKCCA010000433.1:0-8797 GCA_046305595.1 bacterium | reverse complement strand
ACTTTTTAATGTAATAACTATTCTAGCTTTCGTGTATAAGTTATTACCTTTAACAATATAATTTTTATGTGGAGAAGTTAATTTGTCCTTAGAATCGCTTAATATTACTCTATCACCATTATAATATAAAATATTCTGTACTGAATATTCAAGATTAAAATCTGTGTATTTAATATGATAAGCATCAACAATATCACGACAGAACTCATATAAATCTATCTGCTCTTTCTTAATAATTAGTGACCGATTCTCTAATTGAGTTAAAGAAAGTAATTTATTCATTAAGTCATTAAGCTTATCAGCTTCTTCTTCTAATATTCTGCCGTATAATTCTTTGTCTTTTTCATTTAAGACAGGCTGCGCTTTGATATTATTTGCTGCTATTTTTATTACGCTCACAGGTGTTTTAAATTCATGAGTTAAATTATTCACAAAATCATATTGCAACTTAAATAATTTAGCGTTTATATTTAGATTTCTATATATCAAAATTGCTATAAACAACATGATAAAATAGATTGCTAGAATACCTATAGCAATTGGTGTAAATAGCATTCCAATTCTCTTATTTACGTATTCTTTTGATGAGATAAAATATAATTGATAATCTGAAAAAGCACCAGGTAATGAGATACCTGTTGTGAAATGGCTTTTATCGTTTATTAATGAGTCGAAGGTAACCGGACGTAATAGAATTTTTTCGTACAAATACGGACTGGTATTAACAATAGGTAATTGATTAGGGTCTAATTGAAAGGTTAATAGATCTTGATCGTAGCCAATTAAATTGTAAATGTTATCAGCGACTAAAGAATGGTAAATTTTTATTTCTGATTCACGAGGTACGTTTATAAAACTTACTTGCTTATCGTTAAATGAATAAAATATTTTAAAGATTAAATCAGGAGTTATCTCTTTTGTAGAATCATAATTATTTACATAATTAGTAAACTTTAAAATGGCTTGACTAAAGTCATTGGCATCTTTACCTGAAAATTCACCTATTTCATTTTTTTTAAATTTTAAACTTATATCACTAAATCCGTTTTTACTCTTCTGAATATTATAAACAGATTTTACGCCTACTGAAAATCTATCTTGCCTGAATCCATCTTCAATAGGCATATTGCCGACCTCAATATCATAGAATGTGATCTTGTCGATTATTTGATAGTTTCTAAAATAATTATTCGAAAGTCCTTTAATTGAAGTAGAATCTAAATAACCTTGATATAATGAGATTTGAGGAATTTTGCTAAATATAAAATCGTTATAAGGTTTTAATGCTTCTTCTAATACCTCTACCTTATCAGTTACAAATTGAGATTCAATTACTTTCTGTGTAAACTTATATCCGAAAAATAATGCAATAAAAAAAGTTATAGTTAACACCACAATAAATATGGGTATTAAAGCATAATTTCTTCTGTAAGAGTTTTTAGGTTTAGTTGTCATTGATGCGTTTAAGGTTCATCTCTAGAAATGACTCCACTTCTGAATACAAGGTAAATCTATTTTCTAATTTTTTAAAACTATGTCCTTCATCTTTAATTAGCAAATAAGTTACTGGAGTATTTTGTCTTTTTAAACTTTTTACTAAAGTACTTACTTCGATTGAACTCACTCTATTATCATTTTCACCTTGTGCAATAAATACAGGCACCTTTATCTTATCAACATGAAATACTGGCGAACATTCTCTAAATAATTCATTGTCTTTTTCAGGGTTACCCAACATTTCGTAAATCATTTCTAGGTATTGGTTATAATAAGGTGGTATGCCTTTTAAATAAGTGAACATATTTATGTGTCCAGAATAAGACACAGCACATTTATAAAGTCCAGAATCTCTCAACAATCCATTTAACGCAGTCATACCTCCAAAACTAAACCCAGCTATAGCTATTCTATTTGTATCAATAATACCTTGAGCAATTAAATGATATACTCCATCAGTAATATCATCTTGCATTTTTTTACCGATTTGTTTAAATCCCGCTTTTTGAAATGCTTTACCATAACCATCAGCACCTCGTTGATTTACTTGCAAAACTGCATAACCGCGATTAGCAAGAAATTGTACATCCGGATTATATTCCCATGTAACTCTTGTCCAGGGACTCGGATTTGCAATTACTACCAAAGGGTAATTTTCATATTTAATTTTAGGCAAGGTCAAATAGCCATTTAATTCAATTTTATCTCTAGATAGAAATTTAATAGGTTTCACATCGCACAATAAATTTTTATCTATTATTTTACTCTGATCAGAGATTAAAGTCAAACTTAAATTTTCGGTTGAGAACAGATAATATGCTCCATAATTCTTATCGTTAATAGATTTAATTAAATACTTCTTTTCATCTTTACTAAAATTAATTATTCGATACGACTCATGTTTAAGTTTTTTATTTACAACTTTTTGGAGGATATCTATTTCTTTACTTAAAGATTGAATTTGATATTTAGATGTATTATAAGCCGCGTACAAAGGCTTATTACTTATTTTAGAAAAGATTACATCATTAACTTCTACATCAGCGTGTTCATAAATAGCTGCTTTTTCTTTCTTATTAAGCAAATCAAAAACTATTAAAGCTGTTTTATCACGATTGATATTTGAAAGAGCATAAATATTATTTCCATCGGCAGTAAAACATATCGGATAAAAGCTTTCAGTAAAGTTTACTGAAAGAATTTCATCATATTTATTACTTGATGTTGATTTGTATAAAAATCGTTCGTTGACACCATCAGTTGCAACAGCAATTTTGATATTACCATTTACATCTTCTAACCAATAACTTATATCACCATTATTTTTTTCTAATAAAGTTAATTCTGCGGTAATACCATTGAGTTTATATAGATCGAAAACTTTTGGGTCTCTCTTATTTAAGGTAAGATAAATATCAGTATAGTTATTTGAATTTATTGATAAGAGTTGCAGCTTCACATTAGGGTAAGGCGTTAAATCTATTGATTTATTATTATGAATATTTAATGAGTATAAATGATAATTCTCTTTAGCATCTTCATCATGTAGATATATGATAATTGAATCATTTAACCATAAATATCTATTAATACCCAACACAGTATCGTTGGTTAACTGCTTTATTTTAGAAGTATTTAGATTCTCTAAATAAATGTTGGGTCTGTTTTTATAAAGAGATACATAACAGACAAAATCACCCCCTGGCGATAAAAGCATATTACTTTTATCGGCTGTTTTAAAAAATTTATCTAATTCAACTAATTGATATTCCTCTTGTTTTTGTATGCATGATGCCATAAAAAACAACAAAAACACAATTAATATTCGCACATTATACATATATACACTCTACACAAAAATCTAAATTAACCATTATTGGCTAAATAGCTTTATTTTATTGAGGTGTAACACCAATTTTACCCTAATTTATACGTTAAAAATTGAAACATAAAATCTTCGTATATATAAATATATATCTTAATTTTAGGCGATTATGAGAAAAGCACTGCTGATATTATTTTTTTTAACAACATCGTTAGGCATATCTGTTGCCCAACGAAATAATAATGAAGCATTAGCCAGACAATATTTCAATAATGCTGAGTATGATAAATCTGAAGATTTATTCGAAAAACTATTATTAGACAACCCCGATAATAATTCATACTATGATTATTTGATCAAATCATATTTAAATCAAAAGAAATATTCTGATGCTGAAAAGTTAGTAAGGAAATTTATTAAGAGAAGTAATAACTACCCAAAATATCATATAGATCTTGGTAATATTTATGATTTACAAAATCAAAAAGAAAAAGCTAATAAATCATATAACGATGCAATTAAATACATAGTACCTGATATAGGTATGGCTATGGAAGTATGTAATGCATTTATAGATTATGGTTTATTAGATTTTGCATTACAAACTGTATCACATTCAAGAAAGATTTTTAATAACTCAACGATATTAAGTGTAGAAGCATCTAAAATTTATAGCTTACAGAATAATAAAAAAGGACTCATAGAAGAACAGCTAGCAATGTTTGAGGCCAATGAATTCGATCAGTCACAAATTCAGCAGGTATTCCAAGATTATTTCAATGATCCTAATGATTATAATTTATTAAAAATAATACTGCTTGAAAAACTTCAGAAAGAACCTGATCAGATTTTTTATTCTGATATGTTAATCTGGACATTCATACAGCAGGAGAATTATGATGCGGCATTAATACAAAGTATTGCAATTGACAAAAGATTAAATGATAATGGAATTAGGTTGTTGAATTTAGGCAAATATGCCATGAACAATCAACAATACGATATTGCAAACAGAGCTTTTCATGAAGTAATTAATAAAGGTATTTCTAATAATATATACTATACCGCAAAGAAGTTAAAACTAAATAATCAGAATGATAAAATAATAAATAGTACGTATACAAAAAGTGATTTAGATAATTTAAAATTAGAATATCAATCTTATTTTAAAGAATTAGGTGAATCGAGTGAAACATTTGAATCAATGAAAGATTACGCTCGATTACTTGCATTATATCTAAATGAGGTAAATGAAGCTATTACAATTTTAGAAAGAATTATAGAGAATAGACTTGGAATAACTTCCTTTATTGCAGCATGTAAATTAGACTTGGGAGATTATTACTTAATAAAAGGAGATATTTGGGATGCAGCCTTATTATACGGACAGGTAGATAAAGCATATAAAGATGAACCCATCGGTCAATTAGCTAAGTTTAAAAATGCAAAACTATCATACTATGCAGCAGAATTTACTTGGGCAAAAGCACAATTAGATATTTTAAAATCTGGCACTTCTAACTTAATAGCTAATGATGCGTTGAATTTGAGTTTATTGATTTCAGATAATGAATTTATTGATACAAATTTGTATTCGTTGAAGCTATATGCACAAGCAGATTTATTAGTATTTCAACATAAATATGATGAAGCAATAATAAAACTTGATTCAATTAATATATTGTTTGCAAACAATGATCTAGAGGATGATATACTTTATACAAAGTCAAATATTGATTTACAAAAACAAGATTTTAACGCAGCAATTATAAAATTAAACTTAATTGCATCTAATTATAAAGATGGTATTTGGGCTGATGATGCAATATTTAAAATTGCAGATATATACCAATACAAACTAGCTAATCAATCATTAGCAATGCAATTTTATCAGAAATTGATTGATGAATTTCCAGGTAGTTTGTATGTTGTTGAAGCTAGAAAAAGATTCAGACTACTTAGAGGTAGTTGATATTAATTTCAAATTTATAAATTCGTAAAAAAAATATATATGGTATTATATAGTGTAACTGTTAATGTGATAGATGAGATACATGAAGAGTGGATTAATTGGATGAGAGAGAAACATGTGCCAGATGTAATGAATACAGGATGTTTCGTGATGCATAAGATTATGAAATTAAAAGAGCCTAAGCAAGATGGTAATACTTATTCTTTTCAATATTACTGTGAATCAGCTGAAAAGTTAATAGAATATCAAACTAAATATGCACCATCTTTACAAGCTGAAGTAAATATTAAATATGCTAACAAGTTTGTAGCATTTAGAACTATTTTAGATATTATAGAATAATGAATATATCAACTACGCCCATCAGTGGACTTTTAATTATTGAGCCGAAAATTTGGAGAGATGAACGAGGTTACTTTTTTGAAAGTTTCAGAGAAGATACTTTCGAAAAAGCATTAGGTAATAAAGTACACTTCATTCAAGATAATCAATCGCTATCACAGAAGGGTACCATCCGAGGATTACATTTTCAGAAAGACCCTTATGCGCAAGGTAAATTGGTGAGAGTAATTCAAGGGGCAGTATTAGATGTAGCTTTAGATATCAGAAAAAATTCAGCAACTTATGGTCAATATTTTGCTCTAGAATTGAACGATGAAAATCAAATGCAATTCTATATTCCACCAGGCTTTGCACACGGGTTTTCAACATTAAAAGACAATACAATCTTCAGTTATAAATGCACTAACTATTATCACAAAGATTCAGAAGGTGGTGTTAAATTTGATGACTTAGACTTAAATATAGACTGGCAAGTGGAAGGGAAGTTTGTGTCTGAAAAAGATCGTGAGCTGCCTGCGTTTAGAGATTTTTACTCACCATTTTAAATTAGTACAGAAGTAGCTAGTAGCTAGACGTATCTAGTGACTAGCTACTAGCTACTTCTGTACTATTATTTTACATCCTCGTTAAGTAAATTATAAAGCTCATCCAACTTCGGTGTTAGAATGATTTCGATTCTACGATTCTTGCTGCGAGCCTCTGCAGTATTCATCTTATCTACAGGCACTACTTCACCTCTACCAGATGCAGTAACTCTTTTTTCATCTAACTTTTGCTCTTCAGTTAAAAATCTTACTACTGCTGATGAACGTAATACACTTAGATCCCAGTTATCTTTTATTTGACCTAAGTTGGTTACTTTCATATTATCTGTGTGTCCTTCTACTAAAATATTAATATCAGGTTGAGTTTGTAAAACTTTAGCTAATTCAGTTAATGCATCTTTACCTTTTGCATCAATTTCAATACTACCTGATGCAAATAATAATTTATCAGTTAATGATACGTATACTTTACCATCTTTAACATTTACAGTCAATCCGCTTTTGTTAAAACCTAATAATGCTTTTTGCAATTTATCTCTTAAAGCTCTTACAGCATCATCTCTTCTAGCCATTGCATCTTCTACTTCTTTTAATCTCTTTTCTCTAGCTAATAGATTTGCTTGTGTAGCTTCTAAATCTTTTATTAATTTCTTAATCTCATCAGTACTATTCGCTCTTAACTGTTTATAGTTCTCTGATAAAGTATTGTATTGTTCTGTTAGATTAGAAAGTTTAGATTTTAAATCAGAAACTTCAGCTCTTAAATTATTGATAGTATCTTTTTGTGCTGCAACAACTTTTTCTAAACTATCAATACGGATGTTTGCAATATTTAATCCGTTTTGCAATGAATCTCTCTGATGTTGCATCGCTAGAAATTTCTTCTTAGGCACAACACATGAACTCACTGTTATAACTGAGATGATTAGCAATATTGCATAATTTAATTTTCTCATGATACACTAATGTTTTAAATCGTTTATGTTTTATTATTTCAAAGTTAATCCCTTATGCATTTATTATTCTGACGTTTTATCCACAATTCAGAAAAAACACGTGTTAAATAAAATTTAAAGCCTGATTATCAATAAATTAAATTTTAATGATTAGGTCAATTTTTTCTTAAATTTGCGGCATCAAAAATAAACTCATGGAATTCAGAATAGAAAAAGACAGTTTAGGAGAAGTACAAGTACCAGCAGAAAAATACTGGGCAGCACAAACTCAACGCTCATTACAAAATTTTAAAATTGGAGGTCCGGGCGACAAAATGCCTATTGAAATAATTCGTGCATTTGCAATTTTGAAAAAAGCAGCGGCATTGACGAATCAAGATTTAGGGGTGTTATCGGCAGAGAAAGCAAAGTTAATCGGACAAGTATGTGAAGAGATATTAGATGGTAAATTAGATTCAGAGTTTCCATTAGTAATTTGGCAAACAGGTTCAGGAACTCAAAGTAACATGAACGTTAATGAGGTAATTGCTAACCGCGGACATGTAATTACAGGTGGTAAATTAACAGATGAACAAAAAGCTTTACACCCGAATGATGATGTAAATAAATCGCAATCGTCAAATGATACATACCCAACGGCAATGCATATAGCAGCTTACAAACAAGTAGTAGAAATTACTATCCCTGGTATGTTGCAATTAAGAGATACGCTTGATAAAAAAGCAAAAGAATACATGAATGTAGTGAAGATTGGTAGAACACATTTCATGGATGCGACACCATTGACTTTAGGACAAGAGTTTTCTGGTTACGTACAACAAATTACTAATTCAGTGAGAGCATTAAACAATGCTTTAGAGATGGTAAAGGAATTAGCATTAGGAGGTACAGCAGTTGGTACGGGATTAAATGCACCAAAAGGATATGCAGAATTAGTAGCAAAGAAAATTGCAGAGATCAGTTCTTATCCATTCGTTACAGCACCAAATAAATTTGAAGCATTAGCAGCACACGATGCTATGGTAGAATTATCAGGTGCATTAAAACGTTCAGCAGTTGCATTAATGAAAATTGCAAATGATGTTCGTATGTTAAGTTCAGGTCCGCGTTGTGGTATCGGTGAAATTATTATACCTGATAACGAGCCAGGTTCTTCAATAATGCCAGGCAAAGTAAATCCGACTCAACCAGAAGCATTGACTATGGTATGTGCTCAAGTAATAGGTAACGACACTGCAGTTTCTGTAGGTGGTGCAACTGGTCATTTTGAATTAAACGTATTTAAGCCAATGATTGCAGCTAACGTTTTACACTCTGCGAGATTGATTGGTGATGCATGTGTTTCTTTTGATGTAAATTGTGCTCAAGGTATTTTACCAAATTACACAGACATCAAGAAAAACTTAGATAATTCTTTAATGTTAGTAACAGCATTGAATACACATATTGGTTATGATAATGCAGCGAAGATTGCAAAGAAGGCACATAAAGAAAATAAAACTTTAAAGGAAACAGCTATTGAATTAGGACTATTAACATCAGAGCAATTTGATGAATGGGTTAAGCCTGAATCGATGGTAGGTAATTTATAATTTTGACAAAATACGGACTCATAGGTTACCCATTAGGACATTCGTTCTCAAAAGAATTTTTTGAAAAA
>JBKCCA010000432.1:0-4595 GCA_046305595.1 bacterium | reverse complement strand
TTTAATGGCTGATGCAAATTCTGGTAAAACAAAAACTATTTTAACTGAAGAATCTAAAACATACATTGATGTTAACGATGATTTAACATTTTTAAATGATAATAAATCATTTATCATCAGTACAGAAAAAGATGGATGGAACCATTTATATCATTATGATTTAAACGGAAAACTCATCAGACAAATCACGAAAGGTAAATGGGAATTAACTAATCTTTATGGCTTTGATGCAACTCAAAAAACTATCTACTTCCAAGCCGCAATGCAAAGTCCGATGCAACGAGAAATCTATAAAATCAACATCGATGGCAAAGGTCTAAAGAAATTATCTAATGCGGATGGTACGAATAATGCAACATTCAGCACGGGTTGTTCTTATTTTATCAACTTCTACTCAAATGCAAATACGCCTAATTACATCACTCTAAAAGATCAAAATGGTAAAGAAATTAGAGTGTTAGAAGACAATAAAAAATTAAGAGATCGTTTAGCAGAATACGATTTAACTAAAAAAGAATTCTTATCAATCACTACATCAGAAGGCGTACAGTTAAATGCCTGGATGATGAAACCTACTAACTTCGACCCGAATAAAAAATACCCAGTGTACATGTTCCTATATGGAGGTCCGGGTTCTCAACAAGTACTCGACTCTTGGGGTGGAGCTAATCAAATGTGGTATCAAATGTTAACTCAAAAAGGATATATCGTAGTTTGCGTTGACAATAGAGGAACAGGAGCTAGAGGTGCTGAATTCAAAAAAATGACCTATATGAATTTAGGTAAGTATGAAACTATTGATCAAATAGAATCAGCTAAATGGTTAGCACGTCAACCTTATATTGATGGTTCTAGAATAGGTATTCAAGGTTGGAGCTATGGTGGTTACATGTCGTCATTATGTATTACCAAAGGAGCAGATGTATTTAAATTAGCAATCGCTGTAGCACCAGTTACTAATTGGAAATATTACGATTCAATTTATACTGAAAGATATTTGAGAACTCCACAAGAAAACAATTCTGGATACGAAGAAAATTCACCTATAAATTTCGTAGACAAATTAAAAGGGAAATATTTAATCATACATGGTACTGCTGATGATAATGTACACTTCCAAAATTCTGTCGACATGATATCAGCAATGGTAAAAGCTAATAAGAAATTTGAATCAGCTTATTACCCTAATAAAAATCATGGGATTTTTGGTGGCAATACACGTTTGCATTTGTATAATTTGATGACAGATTTTGTTACAGAAAATCTATAAAAAATAGTTATTGAAAAATAGGTTATTGAGTTACTAAGTTACTATCAATTTAGGTATAACTTAATAACCCAATAACCTAGTAACCCAATAACCTAGTAACCCATTAACCTAATAACTTAACAATGAGTAATAAAAACAAACACCCGAAAGGACTTTACGTATTATTCTTCACAGAAATGTGGGAGCGTTTTGGCTATTATTTAATGTTGGGCATACTCCTACTCTACTTAACTGATGGAGTAAAAGGTGGTATGGGACTCGATAAAAAAGAAGCATCAGATATTGTTGGTACTTATTTAGGATTAGTTTATTTGACACCGTTTATCGGTGGATTGTTAGCTGATAGAATTTTAGGATATCGTCGTTCGATTTTAATAGGAGGATTATTAAATTCTGCTGGGTATTTAGGATTATCGATTCCGAATATGACAGCCTTCTGGATTTCAGTTTTGTTGATCATTGTAGGTAATGGATTTTTTAAACCGAATATTTCTACACTTCTAGGTAATTTATACTCAACAAAAGATTATAAAGATCAAAAAGATGCTGGTTATAATATCTTTTACATGGGTATAAACATTGGTGCGTTCATTTGTAATTTCGTTGCTGCATACATGCGTAATGAATACGGATGGGGCTATGCATTCGGTGCAGCGGGTGTTGGTATGTTAGTGGGTATATTATGGTTCTTATCAGGTACTAAACATATTAAAGAGGCTGACATCAAGAAGCCAGCACAAGAAGGTGATTTAGCAGTTTCAAAAGTTTTATTGTACGTTTTCTTACCGGCAATTTTAGCAGGTATGTTAGGATGGTTCATCCCAGGAAATATTTTCGGATCAGATTCTACTGATGGTTTCATCATAGCATGTATACCAGTAATTATTTTCTACATCAGCTTAATGATGAAAGCACAAAAAGAAGAACGTCAAAGAATTGCAGCACTGCTTTCAATATTTGGTGTAGTAATTGTTTTCTGGGCAGTCTTTAAACAAAATGCATCTGCATTAACAACATTTGCTGAAACCTATACAGATAGAAAAATACCAGAAAGTGTACAGCCTATCGCCAAACCATTTGGTATGATTCAAACAGTAAGTACCGATACTGCTGAATACCCTTTGTATGATAAAAATTTTAAATTAGTTTATGATGATGCGGGCAATAAACAAATGACTCAGTCACCACATCCATACTTCCAAAATTTACCAAAAGAAAAATGGCCAACTAAAGAAGAAGGCTCAAAAATTCAGTTATATTCTACAGAAATTTTTCAATCCATTAATCCGTTTTTCATCGTTCTTATCACACCCCTTATCTTAAGCTTGTTCGCATTTTTAAGAATGAGAGGAAAAGAACCATCTACACCAGCAAAAATTGCATACGGATTATTGATTACCGGATTTTCAACACTCGTTATGGTAGGGGCTGTTTATTCAACAAACTTATCTCAAGATAAAGCTTCAGCAATATGGTTAATCGGATGTTACGCCGTGGTGACCATCGGTGAATTATTTTTATCACCCATCGGTTTATCATTAGTTTCTAAGGTTGCCCCAGAACGCTTAACAGCATTAATGATGGGCGGTTGGTTTTTAGCAACATCCATCGGAAATAAATTATCAGGAGTATTATCATCTATGTGGGATAATTATGAGAACAAAGCTAATTTCTTCTATGTCAACTTCTTCGCTTGTATGATTGCAGGCCTAGCAATTTTTGCCATGCTGAAATGGTTGAGGGGGATAATCAGTAAACACTAAATTCGTATAGCGTATTACGTACTAAGTATTACGATGTGCTGATAAATATTTTTATATTCGGACTTTAAACAATCATAAAATTCTGAATTTTGAATTCTGAATTTTGAATTTATAACTATAAACTAAAAAAATGTCAAACACCAAAACTACACACCCTAAAGGTTTGTACGCATTGTTCTTCACAGAAATGTGGGAACGTTTCAGTTATTATGGAATGCGTGCATTGTTAGTTCTTTATCTAACATCACAAGTAATGTCGGGCGGGTTCGGACTTGAACGTGCGAATGCATTAGAGATTTATGCAATTTTTACCGGCTTGGTATATCTAACTCCTATTGCAGGTGGATTATTAGCTGATAAAATTTTAGGTCAGCGTAAAAGTATTTACATCGGTGGTATCTTAATGGCACTTGGTAATTTCGTATTAGCAATGAGCCATGGATCAGCTACACAAGATCCGAGTTTTGCTTTATTAAATTTAGGCTTGGGATTAATCATTGTTGGTAACGGATTTTTCAAACCAAATATTTCTACAATGGTAGGCGGATTGTATGAAGAGAACGATACACGTAGAGATTCAGGATTCACATTATTTTACATGGGTATTAATTTAGGTGCATTCATCGCTCCTTTAGTTTCAGGTACTTTAGGTGAAACAGTTGGTTGGGCATGGGGCTTCGGCTCTGCTGGTATTGGTATGTTACTAGGTGTATTAGTATTTCATTTAACTACACAACACTTAGGTACTGTGGGTATGCCTCCGACAATGAAAGATAAATCAGTTACCAAATTCAGATCAAGAGATTGGTTAGATATCGTAGGTGTCATTGCTGGTTCTGCTATCGCAACTTGGGCATTAATTACCTTCTTTACTTCTTTGGGTGATGACACTTATTCAATGATTTTGAATGCATTATTCATCATTGGTGGATTAGCAGTATTGTATATCGTATTTAAAAATACAGAAGGTGGTAACCAATGGTCGAGAGTAGCTGTAATTGTTGTATTATGTTTCTTTAACATTTTCTTCTGGGCTGGTTTTGAACAAGCAGGTGGTACTTTCAATTTGTTCGCTGAAGAGAAAACAAATAGAATGTTAGCAAGCTTCGAAATTCCAACTTCATGGTTTCAATCTATCAACGCTCTAGGTATTTTTATCTTAGCTCCAGTTTTCGCAGCATTATGGATTGCATTAAACAGAGTAAATAAGAATCCGAATATTCCCGTGAAATTCGGATTAGGTTTAGTGTTATTAGGCTTAGGATTCGTAGTGATGTATTTCGCAAATATTGCTTCTAATGGTGGTGTACTTATCTCACCTTTATGGTTAGTGTTTGTATATTTATTACATACTATTGGTGAGTTATTCTTATCTCCTATTGGCTTATCAATGATTACTAAATTATCACCTCCAAAAATCGTTTCCTTAATGATGGGACTTTGGTTCTCTAGTATTGCTTTAGCAAACTATATGGCTGGTATTTTAGAAAACTTATTACATAAATTTAACATGGAATTATTCTCATTCTTAATCATGTCGTCAGTTGCATCAGGTATTGTAT
>JBKCCA010000431.1:0-1959 GCA_046305595.1 bacterium | reverse complement strand
CCAATGCTCCCATAATAACATCTGAATGTCCGCCTAAATATTTCGTCACCGAATGCATTACTATATCAGCTCCTAAGTCGATCGGATTTTGTAAGTATGGTGACGCGAAAGTATTATCCACTGCGAAGATTAAATTGTTCGCTTTTGCAATTGTAGAACAAACAGCAATGTCAACGATTTGCATCGTCGGATTCGTTGGAGTTTCTACCCAAAGTAATTTCGTATTTTCATTGATATAATTCTTGATGTTGTTGGCATCCGTCAAATCAATAAAATGAAATTTAATACCATAGTTTGCAAAAACTTTAGTGAACATTCTATAAGAACCACCATATAAATCGTTGCCTGTGATAACTTCATCACCAGGTCTTAATAATTTCATTACCGCATCAGTAGCACCCATACCACTAGAAAAACACAAGCCGTGTTTCGCATTTTCTAATGCAGCGATACAATCTTCTAATGCTGTTCTCGTAGGGTTCTTACCTCTTGCATATGCATAGCCCTTATGCTTACCAGGCGAAGCCTGCACATAAGTACTTGTTTGAAAAATCGGAGTCATAATCGCTCCGGTTGTTGGATCAGGTTCTTGACCTGCGTGAATGGCTTTGGTGCCGAATTTGTAATTCATAATTAGTATTGCGTATTGAGTACTGAGTATTGAGACGAATCGACTCTGCATTTTTTTGCATTGTCTCGTTCTTCACCCTCAACTCTTAATTCTTAATTTATTTTCTTTGCTCTCTTTGCGTTATTATTCTTTGCGTCTTTGCGTGAACCTCCGCGTCTTTGCTTACTCTATCTTCCCCTCTCCCCTGAACTCAAACCCTATCCTCTTCCTCGTACTCATCCCCGACGATGTATGATTCAATTGTTTCTCCTCTAATGTAATCACACTGCTTTGCTCAAATGGTGGTGTCAATAATTCAAAGTCAATGCAATACAACATTGAATCTGAAATTATTTTCTCGATCACCTCATCACTAAACTCTTGTTTGTGATAATCTTTCAATCCGAAGTCTAATCTATCTTTACCCTCTATAAAAAATTTATTCTCTGCATTCACAAAAATTCTTCCGATCAAATAACCGTAATCATACACACGATTATATTTAATTGAATCTGATAAGAAATTATAAATCTGTATCAATCCGCAGTAAGCTCTCTTCGGATCTTCTTTTACATATGGTAATTTATGAATCGGATGATCATCAGTAAAAGTAAAAGTGTTGGTATGCATAGCAAACACTAATGAGTCGCCAGAGAATTTTAACTCTGCTTCAAACTCTCCTCTATCGTAAAAAACAATCTCTACATTTTTATCGACAGCTGTAACATCATTCGTCAATGCCGCAGACATTATACTCATCTGCTTTTTAATAAACGAAATCTTCTCAATCGTATTTCGATGAATGAATTGCTTCATTGATGAATGCGTTCTGAGTTTTTCTGATAGAATTGCGTAGTTTGGATTCATACTTATTACGTATTACGTATTACGTATTGCGTATTGCGTATGCACCATCGCTATACGTAATACGCAATACCCAATACTATGTTAATATGCGCGTGCGAACAACACCCTCTCCTTCGACTCCTTACCTGTTAAAACGCATTTGCCCGATTCTTGTTTGTTATCTAGTGGAATACAACGTATCGTTGCTTTCGTTAGTTCTTTGATTTTCTCTTCTGTTTCTGAAGTGCCATCCCAATGTGCTGAGATGAATCCACCTTCTTCGATTTTCGTTTGAAATTCTTCCCAGCTATTCACTTCATGGGTATTTGATTCACGGAAAGCGAATGCTTTGGCATAAATTTTTTCCTGGATGTCATTAAGTGTGTCAATCACCACTTGCTCAATTCCCTCAAAAGGCATACTATTTTTTTCTCTAGTATCTCTTCTAGCAAGTTCAATGGTCCCATTTTCAATATCTCTACTGCCAATCGCTAGGCGAATAG
>JBKCCA010000430.1:0-5284 GCA_046305595.1 bacterium | reverse complement strand
AATAATAGATTTAATAAATACTTAAACGATGAACGATCTTGAATTAATCCAATGCATATTAACAATCCTAATATATAAATAGGCATATAATATCTATGTCCGACTAGACCATCAGCAAATGAAGTATTTAAAGTAAACACTATTATTAAACTTATAAATATGCTGATTAATTTATAACTAAATCGGTCTAGTGTTTTAATGTACTTCAATAAAAAGAAAATTAAAATCAACCAAAAAGTTATTCTTCCAAAATCTACCCATCTCCAAATCATCAGAGCAATATTTTTTACAATTTGCTCAAAGCCCACTTGTTGAAATGAACTTGCCCATGGTGAATTCGAATGAAAGCCTATCCATCCGACTAAATAATAATGAGCTAAAAGCCAAGAGAAGTTTATTATTACAGCTGGTAGAAATATATATATCAATGTTTTTGTTTGACTGTGAAATAATTTACGTTCAATAATTATTTGATATATGTATAGTCCTATGAATATTGCAAATAGCACCATCATCCCTCGCATAGAAATAAATGACATAGGTATTAATGCGATACTCAATTTGATATTTCTTTTTTTAATGATGTAATAAATACTCAATAAAAAGAAAGATATAAGTACAATGTCGGGCGATGTTAAGCTTGCTTGTGCTAATAAAGTTGGTTCAAAAAATAATAGCAAAGAAATTGGCAGAACCCATTTTTGATCAACAAATATTTCAGCGAGCCTAGGTATGATGTATGCAAGTAGTAATAAAAAGGGTAGCATCAGCCAATGAGACACTATTAATGATTTGCCAAAAATAAACCATCCAGCAGCGATGTACATGCCGAATATTGGCGGGTGACCAGAGTCTAATTCATTCGGCAGCCAAAATGTTGTAAAATTATTTTCATAAAAAAAATGCGAATGTCTAGAACCAAACTGCACCATGTCGCCAAAGAAAACATGACTTTGTGATAAAAAACAAAGTGTAATATACAGTGCAGATAATATGTAAGTGACTCTAATTGATGACATTTTAATTATCGCTTAGTCATTTTATAAATTATAGGTTTACTTGGTGAGGCATCAGTCATCAATGAACTAATACCTATGTTTAAAAAGTATATACCATCTTCTACTTCATCTGGTACATAAATTAATTCAGTAATGGTCATATCTAATGCTGGCTCAACATTATAATTCCAGAAGCTTTTGTGTGCAGCTAATGCGCCAGCATCTTCTTCTCTATCAACAGATGGTAAGTCTATAAGTAAATGTTTATATCCCATCAGCCTAATTTTCTCACATAATTCAGCACTCAAATAACATGGATTCTGACCTGAGTAGTTTTTATTTTTTTTATCTATCGTATTCGGATGTGTTCGAATGATTAAGGCTTCTACATCTGCAACTCTTGTCAGCTGGTTTATGCTATCTATTTCTATAACATGATCTGTGCCACGTTCTGTTGGTGTTGCAGATATTACTTGAGCATAGAAATGAAATTTCTTTAAACAATCATTAATACAAATTCTTTCTTTACTAATATGTCCGACACACTCTGTATGCGTACCATTACCATGTGCATTGATAAATAGATTTTCGCAATTTGCAGAACCTCCTTCAGCAACTGAGCCTACAAATGTACCTACACGTATGGGTTCAAACTTTGCTTCGGGTATGTGAAAAGCATTTACTCCTTTATTCGGATGTATGGCAATTGATAAGTCGACACCTTTAGATAGGTCTATCGAATATTCATTGTAATCAAAAAAAGTTTTAATTATCATTTTTTAAAATAAATAAGTCTGATGCAATTTTGTCGGCCATTAATTTACCACTCTTTGTGGTCTTACAATAATTATTTTCAATTTCTAATAGGTTATTATTTAGAAATGAGTTTAAATTATTTTTAAGTTCTGATAAATATTGTGATCCAAATTCATTTTCAAAATATTCAAAAGATATTCCTTTACTTGTTCTCAAAGAGATCATAAGGTACTCATTTATTCTATCTTCAATGCTTAATACTTCGGTAGTTGCTGGTAATTCATCTTTAAATAGCTGGTCAATGTATTGATGATTATTTGCAATATTCCATTGCCTTGTAGTTTTATTAAATGAATGAGCTGATGGACCGATGCCCAAATATTTTTTACCTTCCCAGTACGATGAATTATGACGTGAATGGTAACCTTCTTTACAGAAGTTTGATATTTCATAATGTAAAAAATCATTACTTGCCATTTCTTCCATCAGTATTTCAAATTGCTCAGCTGCTTGTTCATCATCAAGTGCTTTGACTTTGCCTTTTGAGACCCAATTGCCCAAAGCTGTTCCTTGTACTACAGTTAAGGCATAAGAAGATATATGTCGAATGTCTAATTCAAAAGCTTTGTGAATGTTTTCTTTCCATTCTTTATTACTTAAAGATGGAGTGCCATAAATTAAGTCTATACTTATATTATCTATGCCGATATCTTGTGAACGTTTAATGCTATCAATTGCTTGGTTAGAATTATGAGCCCTATTCATCCATTCTAAATCTTTATTAAAAAACGATTGCACACCTATACTTAATCTATTTATACCTATTTGCTCTATACCCTTTATATAATCAGAATTCAGATCGTCGGGGTTTGCTTCTAAAGTTATCTCTGGATGATTGATAACATAAAAATCATCTTGAATTTGATGTATAATTCTTTCTAGTTCCTTAGGTTCAAGTAAAGAAGGCGTTCCCCCACCAAAATAAATGGTTTCTATATTTTCCTCAGCTAAGTAGTCTTTTCTAATTTTTAATTCGCGCAATAAAGCTTCAATCATTGCGTCTTTATGTTTCAGCGTAGTGCTAAAATGGAAATCGCAATAATGACATGCTTGTTTGCAAAATGGAATATGTATATAAATACCTGCCATTCCTCTAAGTTCTAAAAATTAAGTAATTTTAAGGCAATGTTGAAGAGATTAGTTGCAATATTTTTGGTTTTGACTATGTTTCAGGCTGTGTCAGCTCAAGATACACTTAGCAAATATTCTGTAGTCAATGATTCAATACTTTCTTTTAAAAATTATTTCTGGCAAAATATTGAATACGATAGCAACTATTTAGAAATTGCTAATCGAAATAAATTATCATTTACTGATCTTAAGAATAAAAAAATTGTAAAAGAAGATTTTGAAAAGCAATTTGAAATTATTCTTAAATATTTAGAAAACAACGGTTACCCATTTGCTGAAATTTTCTTTAGTAATATTACAATTAGTAATAATAATGTTAATGCTAAATTAAACCTTGTTTTAAATGATTTAATCTTAGTAGATAGTGTTAGGGTTATTTCAAATAATGTTATCAATCCGTATTTTATTACTTCATATACAGAAGTTAAACCTGGTGATATTTATAGAGAGAACTATATAAGTGAAATAAATAATAAAATTAATTCTTTAGGTTTTTTGAGAACAAAATATCAAACTCAAGTATATTTTGTAAATAAAAAAGCAGAAGTAGTAATTTATCCTGAAAAGATAAATGCTAATAGATTCGATGGTTTGATAGGTATTCAACCGAATTCTTTGAATAATAAAACAAGTTTAGTCGGACAAGCGCAGTTGTATTTAGTAAATACTTTAAAGAGAGCTGAAAGATTTAATTTTGATTTTAGAGCACAACCTAATCTAACACGTGATTTAAAAATCAATTTTACTTATCCATATATTTTTAATCTTCCTTTTGGTATAGACTTTGATTTTAACTTCCGAAGACAAGATTCTAGCTTCTCTATTTATAGTCCTGAAATTGGCATCTCATATCTATTTAAAGCTCAGAGTTCCATAAAGTTTATTTACAAAATCGAAAACAGCAATTTGCTTTCTACACAAAGGTTCAGAAATGCAACTGAGCTACCTGATGTTTTAGATGTAAACAAATTCTATTATGGCTTGAATTTCAATTTTGAAAAATTAGATTATATAATAAATCCGAAGACAGGACAAAGGGTAATGTTTCAGGTGATGTTCGGACAAAGAACAATAGAGCGGAATGCAGTTTTTGCAGATAGCTTGTTTAATAATATTGATTTGAAGAGCAATCAAATTCAGTTATCACTTTCGGTTCAGAAATTTATAACTGTCTATAAAAGAAATGTTTTAATGATAGGTTTAAAATCGTCATTACTTGAAACGGAAGATATACTATTCAATGAATTATATAGAATTGGAGGCATTAATGACATTAGAGGTTTCGATGAACAATCACTATTTAGTTCAGCCTTTATTATTGGAACTTTAGAGTATAGATATCACTTAGATAAAAATTCATTTCTAAGAATGTTTTATGATTGGTCATATTTAGAAAATAAATTAACTAATATTGGCGTAAATGCGTCAGGTGTAGGTGCTGGCATGCAAGTGCAAACGAATGCTGGTATGTTACAATTAAGTTATGCATTAGGTAAAATTGATAACAATCTATTTTCTTTTCAAAACGGGAAAATTCATTTTGGAATCATTAATTATTTTTAAATTTTTGCAGAATGTTAAGAGCTATCCGTTTTTCTTTTTTGTTGCTTTATTTGTTATTCAATATGCTAGGTGCTATTGCTAGTAATATAGATTCAGCTAACAAATTTGTAGGTCTTGATACTCTGCCCAGAAAGTTTTACTTCTTCGATAATGATAGTATTTGTTATGCATTAATTGATAGTTCTAGAATTGTTAAAAGTACAATTATAGAAGATTCAGTAATGTCAAAATATGTATCAGACTCATATAATTGGAATGAGCCAAGAGTCATCAAAGTAGATTCGAAACATTTTGATAAAATAAAAATCAGAAAACAACCTTCAATTTGGATATTCTATATTTTACTAGCCATTGTAATATATTTTACTTTTATCAAAAATCTATTCAATAAAAGTTTGCCTGTAATATTTCAAGCATATTGGAATGATAGATCAATAAATCAATTTACGAGAGACGACAATTTTTTCAAAAGCAGGAATTCGATTTACTATTTTGTATTGTTTAGTATGGTTTATGCTACAATTGCTTATTTTATTATCGATTATTTCGGATACTCAATGCCAAGTAAAGGCTTAGACTTGTATTATTTAATTATAACGGTATTAACAATTTTTTATACTGCAAAATATTTATTGATGAAATTAATTGGTTATATATTTTCAGTTCAGAGATTAATTTCAGGCTATTTGGCTATAATTTCAGTTTCGAATTTAGTTTTTTCAGTGCTTTCAATACCGTTTTTAATTTTCTTTAATTACGTTAATGCTGAATATAAG
>JBKCCA010000429.1:0-1478 GCA_046305595.1 bacterium | reverse complement strand
GAATAGAGATTTTTCGGCGATCGGATTAGTTTTGGTTTATGCTGCAAATATTATTGATGCATATGTATATGCACAGTTCTATAATTTTGATATAAGTGATGATTTAACATTGAGAGTACAGCCGATGGTTGTGCCACAGATTAATAATTATCAAACAGGTTCGTGGTCGACAGTCAACGGATTAAGTTTAACCTTACGATTTAAATAAATGAAAATTGCAATTATCGGTTACGGAAAAATGGGTAAAGAAATTGAGAAGATTGCTTTAGCCAAAGGACATGAAATTGTTTTAAAAATTACAGTAGATAATTTAGAAGATTTCAACACTGAAAATTTATCTAAGGCGGATGTTGCGATTGAATTTTCTACGCCACATTCTGTATTAGATAATGTGAAGAAATGTGCAGATGCTGGCATACCAGTAGTAGTTGGTACTACAGCATGGTACGATCATTTTGAAGAGGTATCGAATTATATTAAAGAAAAGAACACTACATTATTTTACGCAACGAATTTCAGTATTGGTGTTAATTTATTTTTTAAGATCAATGAAATGGTTGCGGGCATCATGAAAGATTTCAACTATGCAGTAAGCTTAGATGAAATACATCATACACAAAAATTAGATGCACCGAGTGGTACAGCAATTACAACTGCTGAACACATTATGAAGAATCATCTGCAGAAAAAAAACTGGGTTAACAAGATAGTTACAGAATCTCACGCAGAAATTAATTTGAATGATGTAAGTTCGGAACTATTAATTCGTTCTATTCGAAAAGATGCAGTACCGGGTACTCATACAGTATTTTATGATTCAGAAGTTGATACGATTGAAATTACACATACTGCACATAATAGAGTAGGCTTTGCTGCAGGTGCTGTAAATGCAGCTGAATGGATAAATGGTAAAAAAGGAATTTACAACATGAACGATTTATTGTCGTTCGTAAAATAAATAATATGAACTGGAAATTTTGGCAAAAAAATAAAGCTGTAAAAAAGAAAAAATCTGCAACAAGAGAATGGGTTGATGCATTAGTATTTGCAGTGATTGCAGCTACGATTATACGTGGCTTATTCATTGAAGCTTTCACAATACCTACTCCTTCAATGGAGAGATCATTATTAGTTGGTGATTTTTTATTCGTAAGTAAAGTGAACTATGGTGCAAGAACACCGGTGACTCCATTATCTTTTCCATTCGCACATCATACAATGCCTATCATTGGCACTAAATCGTATTTAGAATGGATTAAGTTTCCGTATTACAGATTACCTGGATTAGGTAAAGTTGAACGTAATGATGTAGTAGTATTCAACTACCCTATGGAAGATTTTAGGCCTATAGATAAGCAAGAAAATTATATTAAAAGATGTGTAGGTATTGCTGGCGATACTTTACAAATTATAGATACTAAAGTTCATATTAATGGTATAGCAGAATCGTTTCCGGTAGATGCACAAGGAAGTTATTT
>JBKCCA010000428.1:0-3190 GCA_046305595.1 bacterium | reverse complement strand
ATAACTTGTAAATTACAGCTTGGCTTATGCTTTCATCTTCAATCTCAATATCAACGAAGTCGCCAACTGCTACTGGATTGGTAGATTTAATTCCTTGTATTCTAAATTTACCTTTAATTCTACATTGCCAAACTCTACCATCTTCTGTTCGAACATGGTACCAACTTCCTGTAGATTTAGTAACAACTCCCTTCATTTATTAAAAAACTTCTTTCGCAATTTGATATGTAGGGTTAGCTGAGCCCATTGTATAATAGTGCAATACAGGAGCTCCAGCTTTAATCAACTCTTTAGATTGGTTAATTAACCACTCTACTCCAACTTGCTTCACATCATTTTCGTTTTTACATTTCATAACTGCTTCACTTAATTCTTCAGGTATGTCAATATGAAATATTTTCGGCAAGTTAATTATTTGTTTTGAATTTGTAATTGGCTTAAGTCCGGGTATAATTGGCACATTAATACCAACATCTCTACACGACTTCACAAATTCGATGTATTTAGAATTATCAAAAAACATTTGAGTTACAATAAACTCTGCACCTAAATCTACTTTTAGTTTTAAATATTTTAAATCTGTTTTTAAGTTCGGTGCTTCAAAATGTTTCTCAGGGTAACCCGCAACTCCAATGCAAAAATTGGTACTACTGTTAACATCAATATCTTCATGTAAATAAATACCTTTATTCATATTATTTACTTGACCTAATAATTCAGATGCATAAGCATGCCCTCCTAGTGTTGGTATAAATTGTGGATCTGCTTTTCTAGAGTCGCCTCTTAATACCAAAACATTATCTATACCTAAGAAATTTAATTCAATCAATGCATTTTCTGTTTCTTCTCTTGTAAAACCTCCACAAATTAAATGTGGAACAGCATCTACTTGATATCTATGCATAATTGCAGCACAAATTGCAACCGTACCCGGACGTTTACGATATGATACTTTTTCTAATAAGCCATTTTCTCTTTGCTTATAGATAAAGTCTTCTCTGTGATATGTCACGTCAATAAATGGAGGTTTAAACTCCATTAACGGATCTATCGTATCAAAGATTGATTGAATACCTTTACCTTTTAAAGGTGGCAATAATTCGAAAGAGAATAAGGTTTTGTTTGAGTTTTTTATGTGATCTATAACTTTCATCTTGTTAAAATTAAGCGGGCGGATGGAATCCGCCCTTACGGGTGCTATAAATAAAATAATTAATTAATATGATAGATTAGGTGCTAGCCATCTTTCCATTTCTTCAATTGATAATCCTTTGCGCTTCGCATAATCAATTACTTGATCTTTACCAATTTTACCTAATCCGAAATACTTAGATTCTTTATTTGCGAAATAGTAACCACTCACTGCAGCGGTAGGGTACATTGCGAAGTTTTCAGTTAATTGTATACCAGTTTCATTTTCGGCATTTAACAAATCAAATATTTTTCTTTTTTCAGTATGATCTGGACAAGCTGGGTAACCAGGTGCTGGTCTTATACCAATATATTTTTCTTTGATTAAATCTTCATTCGTTAATACTTCATTTACATCATATGCCCAATACTCTTTACGTACTAATTCGTGTAATTTTTCTGCAAATGCTTCAGCCAATCGATCAGCTATTGCTTTTGCCATTATTGAATTATAATCGTCATGATTCTTTTCGTACTCAGCTACTAAATCATCTAAACCTATACCTGCTGTTACAGCAAAAAGTCCTATATAGTCGACTTTTCCTGTTTCTTTAGGTGCTATAAAATCTGACATTGCAAGATGTGGCAAGCCATCAGCTTTCTCAGATTGTTGACGTAATGTATTTAATGTTTCTTTGACATTTTTTGCATCCTCTTTTGTGTATAATTCGATATCATCACCTATTGAATTACATGGGTAGAATCCGAAAACGCCGCTAGCTTTTATCTTTTTATTTTTAACAATATCATCTAACATATGTTTAGCATCGTTAAATAATTTAGTTGCTTCTTGACCTACAACCTCGTCACTTAAAATTTTCGGATAAGACCCTCTCAACTCCCACGTATGAAAGAAAGGTGTCCAATCTATATAAGCTACTAACTCATCTAGTGGAAAATCTACTAATGTTTTATTACCTATAAACTTCGGATGTACAATCTCTGAATCATCCCAATTAATTTTAAGCTTATTTTTTCTAGCAACATCAATTTCAACTACAGTTTTTTCTGATGTGCGTTTTAAATATTGCTCTCTTGTTTCTTTATAATCTGCAGCGACTTCAGCAATATAATTTTCTTTAGTTTCTTCTGCTAATAAATTACCAACCACTCCTACACTTCTAGATGCATCTAATACATGCACTACTGCACCATCATAATGTGGATCTATTTTAACAACCGTATGTATTCTAGAGGTAGTTGCTCCGCCAATTAACAATGGTATATTCATGTTCTCGCGTTGCATCTCTTTTGCAACATGCACCATCTCATCTAACGAAGGTGTAATCAATCCGCTCAAACCAATTGCATCTACCTTATGTTTTTTTGCTTCTTCAATAATCTTAGATGCTGGCACCATTACCCCTAAGTCAATCACCTCGTAGTTATTACATGCTAGCACTACACCTACAATATTTTTTCCTATATCGTGTACGTCTCCTTTAACAGTTGCCATTAATATTTTACCTGCATTAGAGGCTTGAGATAATTGCGGGTTGTTTCTTTTTTCTTCTTCTATAAATGGTAATAAGTATGCAACAGCTTTTTTCATAACTCTCGCACTCTTTACTACTTGTGGCAAGAACATTTTACCTGCTCCAAATAAATCACCAACTATATTCATGCCATCCATCAATGGACCTTCGATAACTTGCAATGGTCTTGCATATTTCTGACGTGCTTCTTCAACATCATCATCTAAATAATCAATTATACCCTTAACTAATGAATGACTTAATCTTTCTTCAACACTGGTTTTCCTCCATTCTAATTCTTCTTTCGCTTGACCCTCTTTACCTTTCCCTTTTACTTGTTCAGCAAACACTATTAATCTCTCAGTTGCATCTTCTCTTCTATTCAGAATTACATCTTCTACTAGTTCTAATAAATCTTTCGGAATTTCTTCATACACTTCTAACATACCTGCATTAACTATACCCATGTCTAGCCCAGCTTTAATTGCATGATATAAAAATGCTGAGTGCATTGCTTCTCTTAC
>JBKCCA010000427.1:0-6853 GCA_046305595.1 bacterium | reverse complement strand
GGACAGCATTGAGTATAACAGCATTTGTTTTTGTAGATGCATTTGTGTCTGCATGGTATATTTTAGTATTAGCTATTAAAACACCTAAGAAGGCAGGTGATGCTACTAATTTGCAAAAATCATTGTGGATACCAGCGTTTTTCTGGGCATTGTTTTTCTGGGCTCAAGCTACTCTGCTTGCACTTCTATCAATTCATCTGTTTCATCCTTTGCCTTACTTAAACTTAATAACAAATATCCTGTAAGTCCTGATAATACGGATGCCAACAATATTGAAATTTTTGCAGTGTTTTGCCATTCCAAATTATCGAATGAAAGAAGGGATATAAAAATAGACATAGTGAATCCGATACCTCCTAAAAATCCAGCTCCAATAATTTGCATCCAAGTAGTATTATTCGGTAGTTGAGATAATTTCAGAACTCGAATACTTAACCAAGAGAATAAGCTAATACCAACGACTTTACCCAAAAACAATCCAGCGATAATACCAATACCTATTGAACTTCCGAGGCTTGCAATAGAATCAGATTGAAAAATAATATCAGTATTTGACAAGGCAAACAATGGCATAATAATGTATGAGACTGGCTTGTTTAAAATATGTTCAAGGTATTCTAATGGTGAAATTCTATTTCCTTTATTCGTTGGTATCATCAAGGCTAGCAATACACCTGAAATGGTTGCATGAATTCCCGACATGTACACAAAATACCAAAGCACTAATCCGAATGGAAGATAAATACTCAATGATTTTACTCTCGATATATTTAATCCGTATAATACCACCATGACTATAGCTGCATAAAACAGATAAGTTAAATTCAATTCATTGGTATAAAAAATAGCGATGACGATGATTGCACCTAAATCATCAACAATAGCAAGCGCAGTTAAAAATATTTTCAGAGCAAGTGGTACACGATTACCAAGAATAGACATGATTGCTACTGCAAATGCGATATCCGTAGCCATCGGAATTCCCCATCCAGAAATACTTGCATTACCAATATTTGCAAGGCTATAGAAAATCGCTGGAACAATCATTCCGCCTATAGCTGCTATAATTGGTAAACTTGATTTTTTAAAATCAGCAAGCTCACCTTCTAATAATTCACGTTTTATTTCAAGTCCGACCAACAAGAAAAACACCGCCATCAATCCGTCGTTGATCCAGAAATGCAATGAACGTTCAAAAGCAAAATTCGAAAATTGAATTCCCAAGTTTGTCTCGAAGAAATGGTGATAAGCCTCTTTTAAATCAGAGTTAACGATGATCAACGCTAAAGCCACACATATTAATAGAATTACACCACCAGTAACTTTAGTTTGAATAAAATCTTTGAAGGGTCTGAAGAATTGAGCTATTCGTACGATCATGAACAAATATAATTATAAATACTGTTCGATGTCGCCTTTACCTTGACGGATGATTTCCGCTTCACCAGAAGTAAAATCAACTATAGTTGACACTTCATTACCACCATAACCAGCATCAATCACTATATCGACTAAATCAGCGTATTTCTCGTAAATCAATTCAGGGTCGGTAGTATATTCGATTAAATCATCATCATCGTGAATAGAACTTGATACGATCGGATTGCCCAATAGCCTAACAATTTCTCTGATGATGTTATTATCAGGCACACGAATACCAACAGTTTTCTTAGAAGTTCTTTCAAGCAATTTTGGTACTAATGAGCTAGCGTTAAAGATAAATGTAAATGCACCAGGCAAAGCCTTCTTTAAAATTCTGAAAGTATGATTATCGATTGGTTTAATGTAATCACTTAAGTGACTAAGGTCGTAGCAGATGAATGAAAGATTCGCTTTCTCGGGTTTAATATTTCTAATCTTGCATAAACGTTCTATCGCCTTTTGATTGTTAATGTCGCAACCAATACCATAAACGGTATCAGTAGGGTAGATGATGACGCCGCCATTGCGTAAGCACGCGACAACTTTGTCGAGTTCTTTCTCATTGGGGTTTTCGTCGTAAAGCTTGATTAACATAACGCAATTTACTAATTAATTAGCTTTTGAATATTCAAAAGCTAATTAATTTTGAATTTCGTTATGAGTAATTTTTCTTTTTTCTTTTTCACCTTTTAAATTTTGTAAATGAAAAAAGCAATTAGCTCCTGTGCGCTAATTAAAATAGTGCAACGGTCAATGCCTAGTGCTTTCTATAAATGTTATCACACCTTTTCATTTCAAAATTTAAAAGGTTGGGGAGATTTTTCGGGCGTGGCGAAGGTCTTTAATTTTAACCAATAGTAATAAACTTTATTCATTCAGAAAGCCAATGACTGAAAAACCCTTCATAAAAAAAGGTGGTCGAGTAAAATCGACCACCTTTTCTAGCTACTAGCTACTGCAATACTATTTATTCAAAACCTGCTTCACCAAGTCGGCCGCATCCTGCAACGCAATCGCCGAGAACACCTTCAATCCTGAATCATCTATTAATTTTTTCGCTTCAACAGCGTTTGTTCCTTGTAAACGTACAATGATTGGTACTGGTATGTTGCCAATGTTATTGTATGCATCGATAACACCTTGAGCTACTCTGTCGCAACGAACTATACCTCCGAAGATATTGATCAAAATTGCTTTAACGTTAGGGTCTTTCAAAATGATATGGAAAGCTGCTTCTACTGTTTTTGCATTTGCAGTTCCACCTACGTCTAAGAAGTTTGCTGGGTCACCACCTGATAACTTGATGATATCCATCGTAGCCATCGCTAAGCCGGCACCATTTACCATACATCCAACGTTACCATCTAACTTCACATAGTTTAAGTTCGACTTACCTGCTTCAACCTCTGTAGGGTCTTCTTCAGTTACATCGCGCATCTCTCTATAATCTGGATGACGGTATAATGCGTTATCGTCTAAACTTACTTTCGCATCTACTGCTAATATTTTGTTATCTGATGTTTTTAAAACCGGATTAATTTCAAACATTGCTGAGTCAGTATGCTCGTAAGCTTTGTATAAAGCTGCGATGAACTTCGTCATGTCTTTGAATGCATCACCTTCTAAGCCTAAGTTGAAAGCAATCTTTCTTGTTTGAAATCCTTGTAATCCTACCTTCGGATCAACCTCTTCTTTGAAAATCAAATGAGGAGTTTTTTCTGCTACCTCTTCAATGTCCATACCACCTTCAGTTGAATACATGATGATGTTTCTACCTTTTGCACGGTCTAACAATACACTCATGTAAAATTCTTTTGTCTCTGAAACACCTGGGTAGTAAACGTCTTGAGCTACTAATACCTTGTTTACCAATTTACCTTCAGCACCTGTTTGAGGTGTGATCAATTGCATACCAATGATTTGCTCTGCTTTCTCTTTTACATCATCAAGGCTCTTCGCTAATTTTACACCGCCACCTTTACCACGTCCGCCTGCATGAATCTGAGCCTTTATAACCCACCATCCAGTACCAGTCTCTGCTTGTAATTGTTTTGCAGCTTCAACAGCTTGTTCTACATTCTCTGCAACAATACCTTCTTGTATTCTTACTCCGAATGATTTTAAAATTGATTTTCCTTGATATTCGTGAATGTTCATTTTCTTTGAATTTGCCGTAAAAGTAGGTTTTCTCAAGCAATTTTAAAAGCGATTTTATTCAACACGCAATTGTTACAAGTTTATTTTTAAAAAGAGGCATAATTTTTGGACATTCGCAATCAATTTACAAATGCGTTTACTATTTATTTCATTTTTCATTCTAATAAGCTCGCTTAGCTTTTCGCAGAGTCAAGACTTCTGTAAATCTTTGAAAGCCAAACGTGTAAACGCTAGTCCGAAAATTGATGCGGTTTTAGACGAGCCCATTTGGCAAAATGCCGAACGTGCCAGTGACTTCACACAACGTGAACCTTACCCTGGTTCTAAAGCCTCACAAAAATCAGAGGTCATGATAGCCTATGATAATGAAGCTATTTATATCGCCGCAATTTTATACGATATATCAGTCGATAGTATTTTAAAAGAGCTCTCTATCAGAGATAATTTTGGGAATACCGATTGGTTCAGCATTCATTTCGATACTTTCAACGATAAACAAAATAGATTTGAATTCGGCGTTACTGCTGCTGGGGTTCAGTTTGATCAAAAGACTGGTGCTGAGACTTTTGATGTGGTATGGGATTCTGAAGTAAAAATCACCAAAGATGGTTGGCAGTTAGAACTAAAAATTCCTTACATGGCCATTCGTTTCCCTGAAAAAGATATTCAAACATGGGGATTGCAAATAACGCGTAACATCCGCAGAAATCGTGAAATCGATCAGTGGCAATTTATTTCTCCGGATGTACAAAATATCATTTCTTACTACGGTACTTTGAACGGTATCGAATCTATTAAATCTCCGATACGTTTATCGTTCACGCCTTATGTGGGTATCAATGCAAGTCATTTTCCTTATAATGTAAAGGGGAAGAGCAATTGGTCGACTTCGTATAACGCCGGACTCGATTTGAAGTATGGGATCAATGAGAGTTTTACCTTGGATATGACTTTGGCGCCTGACTTCGGACAAGTACAATCAGATAATCAAGTATTAAATCTTTCGGCATTTGAAATTCAATTTCAAGATTATCGTCCGTTTTTTATCGAAGGCACTGAGCTATTTAATTTGAATAATCTTTTTTACTCAAGAAGAATTGGTGGTAGACCTAAGAAATTCTCGCAAGTAAATGCGATGGCTGCAGATTCTACGGTGACGGTTGTCGATAATCCGCAACAAATTCAATTGATAAATGCAACTAAGGTTACGGGTAGAACTCCGGGAGGCTTAGGGATCGGATTTTTAAATGCGATAACATCCGAAGCAAATGCAAGAGTAAGAGATTCGAATGGAGTTGAGTATAATATAGTGACAGAGCCATTTACGAATTATAATGTCGTTGCTTTTAATCAAACATTAAAGAACAATAGTTTCGTAACCTTTATGAATACAAATGTTACTAGAGCAGGTACTAGAAATAATGCGAACGTTACTGCATTAAGTTTTGCTAGAGGAGATAAGCGTGATGTATTCAGATGGAATGGTAATTTATCTATCAGCAATAAAATGTTTGTTGATTCTTTGAGCACTGGCTATTCATATGCAATTCAATTTGCAAAAGTGAGTGGTAATTTTAAATATAGTTTCAATAGAAATGTCAGGAATGATAAGTTCGACCCTAATGATTTAGGTATTCTTTTTTACGCGAATGAAATTACACACAATGCAAATGTGAGTTATAATGAATTCAAGCCTGGTAAATATTTTTTAAGCTGGAGTACTAGAGCGAATCTTTTTTATTCTACTACTTATTTAGGTCATAAATATCAAGAAGTACAATTGAATTTATCACATGTACATACTTGGAAAAACTGGTTAACCCAATGGTTCAATGTGAATATAAATCCCTTGGGTAAACACGATTTTTATGAGCCACGTCAAGCAGGATTGAAGTTTATTGGTCCGAATTGGATGGGAGGTAATACAGGTATTTCATCTGATTATCGTAAACCTTTTGCACTTGATATGACGGTTGCATATTACAGAGATTTCACTGCAGGTGGAATTTTTAGAGAGCTATCAATCATGCCCATTGTTCGTTTTTCTGATCAGTTGAAAATGAATTATGAATTCAGTTTTTCTTATGATCATAATAACCAAGGTTATTCTAGAACTGTTGATGAACATATCTATTTTGCTTTCAGAGATGTTCGTAATCACGTGAACACATTGAACATGTCGTATATCTTCAATAAAAACACTTCATTGACTTTCAGAGCTCGTCATTATTGGAGTACGGTAGAGATATTGAATTATAAATTGCTGGATGTTGAATCGGGGAATCTCTTGCCAGACTCTACAAATTATACAGGTAATAATAATTTCAATGTAAACTTCTTTAACATTGACTTGGTATATAGTTGGAGGTTTGCACCGGGTAGTGATTTAATTATTGTATGGAAGAATTCAATTGAAACATTCACAAGATCATTAGGTGTAGATAGATATAGTGGAGATCGATTGATTGATAGTTTCTACGGTACCATCCGAAATAATCAAACGAATACTTTCAATGTGAAGATTCTGTATTTCTTAGACTATAGATATTTTACTAAAAATAAGTCTTAAATAATTTCACCGTCTTTCATGTGGATGATACGGTCTGCAGACTTTGCAAGTTCTTCGTTATGTGTAACGATGATGAAAGTTTGCTTGAATTCTCTTTTTAATTCTTTGAACAATTCATTTACCTGCAAAGCATTTTGAGTATCTAAATTTCCGGTGGGTTCATCTGCAAAAATCACTTTTGCATTATTCATCAAGGCTCTTGCAATGGCTACTCGCTGTTGTTCACCACCCGAAAGTTCTGAAGGCTTATGTTCTAAACGATGTGAGAGTCCAACGATTTCTAATAATTCTGCCGCTCTCTTACGAGTTTGTGACATCGATTGCTCAGCTATCCAGCCTGGTATACATACATTTTCTATCGCAGAAAATTCAGGTAGTAAATGATGAAATTGAAAAATGAATACGAATTCTTTGTTTCTTAATTTATTAAGTTCTTTCGCTTTTAATTTACTGAGATCTTTGTTGTTGAATAATATGCTACCACTATCGGCAGTATCTAGCGTACCTAGTAAATGGAGTAGGGTACTTTTACCAGCACCTGATGGGCCTACAATTGCAACCATTTCATTTTCAGCAAATGAAACATTGATGTTTTTTAATATAGGTAACTGTCCGTATGACTTAAAAAGATTTACTGCCTTTAACATGCCCAAATATCTAAATTATTTTCTTTTTAATTCTCTTAATGCTTCTTCATTATTCACT
>JBKCCA010000426.1:0-4453 GCA_046305595.1 bacterium | reverse complement strand
TACAAAGCTAGCAGAGGAGAAAGGAGTTCGAGACGCAACCAAAACTCTGCGTGGAATTAAACCAGCCCCAAATCCCGCAGCTCCCCCGAGCCATCGAACCCTTACCCCCAAACTGATTACCTTATTTTTCTATATACATGTCAACTTATTAATTAACAAAATTTTTTATTTGTTAATATTTTTGTTTACTTTTGAACATATTTGTAAACAATTTTGATTACATTGTATTATGAGAACTTCAAAAAAACTATTAGTTGAGCAATTAGATCGCAAAATAAAGCCATTTCAAGGAACGGAAAATACTATTATTCCAGAACGAGGCTGGATAAACAATATTCGTCTTGCTTTAAACATGACATTAGAGCAATTGGGTAATAAACTAAATATTACTAGGCAAGGAGCTAAAAGAATTGAAGAAAGCGAAGCCGCGGGTTCAATTTCCATAAAATCAATGAAAGAAATTGGGGAACATCTGAATATGAAGTTTGTGTATGGATATGTACCATATGACGGCTCTATCGATAATTTAATAAATCGAAAAGCTGAAGAACTCGCAAAAAAAATTGTGTTAAGAACGAATCAAAATATGAAACTTGAGAACCAAGGGAATAGTGAAGATACAATCACGCGTGCAATAAAAGATTTAACTATCGAATTGAAAAGAGAAATGAATAAATCGTTATGGGATTAGATTTAATTTATGAAGAGGGTCAAACTCCTTTAGATGAAGATGAAAAAGAAGGATTATTAGTAAAAACGATAACTACTCATGGAGAATTAGATGAATATGAACAGCTAAATATAGAAAAAGCAATTCAATGGACACTCACAAGAAAGTTTAAACAGGAACAAATTTTATCTGAAGAATTTATAAAAACATTGCACAAAAAAATGCTTGGTGATGTTTGGTCTTGGGCAGGTGAATTCAGAAAATCTGAAAAAAATTTAGGAGTGCCCTGGATAAATATCGGAACAGAGTTGAAGGTTTTATTAGATGATACAAAATTCTGGATAAAAAATAAAACTTACTCTAACGAAGAAATTGCTATACGATTTAAACATCGTTTAGTTAATATTCACTGTTTTGCTAATGGTAACGGAAGACATTCACGAATTATGGCAGATATAATTATGGAATCAATATTCGCTGAAGCACCATTTTCTTGGAATCAATCGAACATAGTTAAAGCAGATCAAATCCGAAAAAATTATATTAATGCATTACAAGAAGCAGATAAAGGAAACATCATACCTCTAATTTTTTTCGCAAAAAATTAGCACTCCCCCTCACCAAGCGTGACCCGCTAGCGTTAGTGCAGCGCTCTGCGTCCTCTAGCCGACGTAGGTCGGCGTACGGGCGGATTATTATCCGCCCGTACAAAGCTAGCAGAGGAGAAAGGAGTTCGAGACGCAACCAAAACTCTGCGTGGAATTAAACCCTCTCTCCAGTAGCACCTCCCTAGAGCCCCCGAGAAAAAACATTTTAAGCCTTACTTCGTTTAACTTATATTTGTATCTTATACCCTAACATGGAGCAACAAATCGGCCAATTATTAAAAAACATAAATACCCCAGCAGACCTTCGCAAGCTGCCTGCTACCCAATTAAAACAAGTAGCTGACGAATTGCGTCAATTTATTATTGACATGGTTTCTGTCAACGGTGGGCACTTTGGCGCAAGCTTAGGTGTGGTTGAGTTAAGTGTTGCTTTGCATTACGTTTTCAATACACCCGATGATCAATTAGTGTGGGATGTAGGGCATCAGGCATACGGTCATAAAATCTTAACCGGCCGTCGCGATATGTTTCATACCAATAGAATTTATAAAGGAATCAGTGGTTTCCCGAAGAGGTCAGAGAGTGAGTATGATACTTTTGGCGTAGGACACAGCTCTACTTCTATATCTGCTGCACTCGGAATGGCGGTAGCATCCAGATACAAAAACGAACCGAACCGTCAGCACATTGCCGTAATTGGTGATGGTGCGATGACTGCTGGTATGGCCTTCGAAGCCATGAACCATGCAGGTGTTGAGAACGCAAACCTATTGGTGATTTTGAACGACAACTGTATGTCGATCGACCCGAATGTTGGCGCGCTCAAAGAATATTTAACAGACATTACTACTTCGCATACTTACAATCGTATGCGCGATGATATTTGGAAAATCTTAGGTGGTATCAGCAAATTCGGACCGAACGCTCAAGAAATCGTTAAGAAAATTGAGAAGGGTGTGAAAGGCACCATCCTTAAAAATTCTAACTTATTCGAATCTCTAAAATTCAGATATTTTGGTCCGGTCGACGGCCACGACATCAATCACCTCGTGAAAGTTTTAGAAGATCTAAAAGATATCCCTGGCCCCAAGATTTTACATTGCCTCACCGTTAAAGGAAAAGGTTATGAGCTTGCAGAAAAAGATCAAACGAAATGGCATGCGCCAGGTTTGTTCGATAAGATCACTGGTGAGATAAAAAAATCTACTTCGGATGTTCCGCAGCCGCCAAAGTATCAAGATGTTTTCGGACATACCATGGTAGAGTTGGCTGAAAAGAATAATAAAATAATGGGTGTTACACCTGCGATGCCGAGCGGATGTTCATTGAACATCATGATGAAGGCGATGCCCGATCGTGCTTTCGATGTGGGTATTGCAGAGCAACATGCGGTGACATTTTCAGCCGGATTAGCGACGCAAGGCATGATACCTTTTTGCAATATTTATTCATCGTTTATGCAGCGCGCATACGATCAAGTATTGCATGATGTAGCATTACAAAAATTGAACGTGGTATTTTGTTTAGACCGTGCTGGCTTAGCCGGTGCTGATGGTCCGACCCACCACGGAGCCTACGATATCGCTTACTTCAGATGTATACCGAACATGATTGTTTCGGCACCAATGAATGAGCAAGAATTACGAAATTTAATGTACACTGCCTCGCAAGATAATATGGGTCCGTTCAGCATTCGTTACCCTCGCGGCAACGGTGTAATGGTGAATTGGAAAACTCCTTTCGAAGCAATACCAGTGGGCAAAGGTCGCAAGATTTGTGATGGAGAAGAAGTAGCTATTTTAACATTAGGTACAGTAGGTAATTTCGCCATCGAAGCTTGTCAAGAATTACGCAAAGAAGGCTTGAATCCTGCGCATTACGATTTACGTTTTGCAAAACCACTCGATTCATTATTACTTCACGAAGTATTTTCAAACTATAAAAAAATTATAACTGTCGAAGACGGATGTTTGCCCGGCGGAGTCGGCTCTGCTGTCTTAGAGTTTATGGCAGATAACGGGTATCATGCACAGGTCACTCGATTGGGCATACCAGATAAATACATAGAGCACGGAGAACAGAAGGAACTCTGGCGTGAGTGTGGGTATGATTCGCAGGCGATTGCAGAGGCAGTGCGTTCTATGACCAGCACGCCAGAGTTAGTAAGTTAGTAGGCCTTACTAGTAAGTTAGTAGGCTAGTAAGATAGTAGGCTAGTGCTAGTGATTAGTCACTAGTCACTAGTCATTAATAACTAATCACTATTACTAACTTGTTAGCCTACTAGCCTACTAACTTACTGCCAAAGATTTCTTATCTTTGGCCCATGAATTGGTTCCAAGAGAAATTCGAAATTAAACTCCCACAATTTGAAGGTCCGTTTGACCTCTTATTGTTCTTTATCGAGCGTGATGAGCTCGATATTTATGATATTCCGATTGCGAAGATTACCAAAGATTTCTTAGAGTATATTGAACAGATGACTTCGCTTAATATAGAGTTGGCATCCGAATTTATTCTCGTAGCGGCACGCTTGATGCAAATAAAGGCTCGTATGTTATTACCTCGCCCAGAAATTGATGAGCAAGGTAATGAAGTTGACCCTCGTAAAGACCTAGTTCAAAAATTATTAGAGTATAAGCGATTCAAAGAAGCTTCAGCCGAAATGGAAGTGATGTTGGAAGAACGCAACAAGCAATTTGCGCGTGGTTTCATTAAACAAGATCTTTTGGCGGTTCGCGAAAGTGCAACACAAGAAGATGAATTGCAAACGCTTGATCTATATAAACTATTGACCGTTTATCAACGTGTATTGAACCGCTACCAACATCAGCCGGAAGAAGTTCGTCACACCGTTATACAATACCCATATACCATTGAAGAGCAGAAAAAGCATCTTGCTGATTTACTACTCACCAATGAACGTATCGACTTCGAATCAGTCATGCTCACATCCAAAGACCGAGTACAACTCGTTTATTCTTTCTTAGCGATTTTAGAAATGCTGCAACAGCAGATGATTAAAATTTCGGTAGGACTAGGCTACAATAATTTCTGGATAGAAACTCGTACAGGGGAAGAGGAGATTTCTTCGGAAGAAGAAAACTAGTAAGTTAGTAGGCTAGTAGGCTAACAGGCTAGTGCTAGTGCCTAGTGATTAGTGAACGTCACTAATC
>JBKCCA010000425.1:0-6602 GCA_046305595.1 bacterium | reverse complement strand
CAGAGGCACAGAAAGTACAAGCAGCTGCTGCTAGCAAAAAGAAATTAAGTTTCAAAGAGCAAAAAGAGCTTGAAACTCTCGATCAAGAAATTACTACATTAGAAAATAGAAAAGCAGAAATTAATTCTGAATTAGCTAAGGAATCAGATGTCGAAAAGATAATTTCACTTTCGAATGAGTTAGAGGAAGTGGAGAAGAATTTGGGGATTAAGGAATTGAGGTGGCTGGAGTTGTCTGAAAATTAACCCATTACAAAACTGGTGGCACGACTTAAGTCGTGCCACCCGTAATACCTATTTATGCAGGTTTATTTATACAACCTAACTAAAAAAGCTTCGTTTGGCCTTCGCCGTCCATGTCGATATCATCGGGATTTGTAATGATGAACTCGATTTTATCTTTAGGTTTAGATTCTGTTTCAGCGTTAGCAGGTTTTTTCGATTTGATATTTTCCAAAGCTTTTTGCACTGCTTCCATATCTTCTTCATCTACCTCATCGACATTTACCGTTTCAGAAATATCGACAACTTCTTTCACTGGGTATTTACCCATTTTGTTACCGATTGCTTTCATACCTTTTACTTCGATGAATGCAGCAACATTAAATTCTAAATCTGCTGGTTGAGTTTTTCCGTCTTTATTGAAAACAACTTTCACCATTGGTTCTATCATTGTACTTGCGAACCAACATTTCGATCCGGCTGCTTCAGAAATAAATGAGAACTTTTTATTGATAGTCGTATTCTCAATCAAGAAACGTTTTACATATGATGATTTGTTTAATGCATCATAGTGTATAGCATTTACTACTCGTTCTGTATCAAATTTTTCTAGTACAAAATATTTGTCTTCGTAATGGTTTGTTAAATCGAAATTTGTTAATTCATAAGTACCATCCTTATAAATCACTAAGATTTTATCATCACCTTGGAAGCTACCTAAATATTTACCTCTACCATCAGTGTTCAATCTCTTAACTATTTCGTCGAACCAAATTGCTCTTCCACCTAAGGTTGAAACACCTTTACTTAATTGTTGAACTTTTTTAACTGGGAATTTCGTAACGATATTACCCATCGATGATCTACCTTTAATAGCAAGCTCAGCAAAATCAATATCAATGGTTAGCTTACGAAGCTTAGCCATCGGTTTCAATATTACTTGTACTACTTCTGATTCTCCATTAGGGTTTGCAGTGAAATACAATACTGAACTTCCCTTAGTACCTTGTGTTAAATCATAATCTTTATCACGAGTTACACCACCAACAGAAAATCTTTTGACGAATGATTTTCCGGATGTACCATCTTTGTAAATCATGTGGTAAACCGAACGATCGTCATTCTTTTTAAATACAGCAGCATGAATAATATCTTTACCAACGAAAGTTTTTTCAGCAACCTTAATTACTTTAAACTTACCATCTGCACAGAACACTATGATATCATCGATATCAGAACAGTCACAGATATACTCATCTTTCTTTAATCCGAGTCCGACGAAACCATCTGCCCTATTGATATACAGCTTTTGATTTGCCAATGCTACTTGTGTAGCTTGAACTTTATCAAAGGCTTTTATTTCAGTTTTACGTTCTCTGCCTTTTCCGTATTTTTCTTTTAAGCGATTGAAATAATCAATAGCATAATCAGTCAAATGTTTTAAGTTCGCCTTAACTTCTTTGATTTCTTTTTCAATACCTCTTAAAATATCATCTGCTTTGAATGCATCGAACTTAGAAATACGTTTGATTTTTATTTCAGTAAGAGCAATAATATCATCTTTAGTAACCTCTCTCAAAAGCCTTGATTTAAAAGGCTCTAAGCCCTTATCTATTGCTTCTAAAACAGCTTCAAAAGTTTCGCATTCTTCAATGTCGCGGTAAATTTTCTCTTCAATAAATATTTTCTCTAATGAACTAAAATGCCATTTCTCATTTAATTCATCGAGACGAATTTGTAATTCTTGTTTTAATAATGATTTGGTATAATTAGTACTTTCAGTGAGTATATCATTTACACTCATGAAATACGGTTTGTCATTTTTAATGATACAAGTATTCGGTGAGATAGAAACTTCACAATCAGTAAATGCATACAATGCATCAATTGTAACATCCGGAGAAATACCAGGAGCCAAATGAATGATGATCTCTACATTTTGTGCAGTATTATCTTCAATTTTCTTGATCTTGATTTTACCTTTTTCGTTCGCATTGATGATACTATCAATCAAACTACCGGTTGTAGTGGTGAATGGTACTTCTGTAATAGCTAAAGTCTTTTTATCTTTCTCAACAATTTTCGCTCTCACTCTTACCCTACCACCTCGTTGCCCCTCGTTATATGCAGAAAAATCAGCATAACCACCTGTATAAAAATCAGGCATTAAATTGGGGCGTACACCTTTCAATACTTCAATCGAAGCATCAATTAATTCAATAAAATTATGCGGTAAAATTTTTGTCGCTAATCCGACTGCAATACCATCTGCTCCCTGTGCTAATAACAATGGGAATTTTACAGGTAATGTAATTGGCTCTTTATTTCTACCATCGTATGATAATTGCCATACGGTAGTCTGCGGATTAAACACTACTTCTAAAGCAAATTTTGTTAACCTCGCTTCAATATAACGTGGTGCTGCAGCACTATCGCCTGTTACAGGGTCACCCCAGTTACCTTGACAATCTATTAATAAATTCTTTTGTCCTATTTGTACCATTGCATCTCCAATTGATGCATCTCCATGCGGATGGTACTTCATAGTATTTCCTATCACGTTTGCAGCCTTATTGTAACGTCCATCATCCATCTCTTTCAATGAATGTAAAATTCTACGTTGCACTGGCTTCAATCCGTCGTAAATATTAGGAACCGCACGATCTAATATTACATACGAAGCATAATCTAAAAACCAATTCTCGTATAAACCATTAATCGGAATTACATGTTGATGCAAGCCTTCCTCTTCATTGCGATTTAAATGATCGCGTTCATCTTGTGGTTTATATTCTATCTTCTCTTTCTTTGCCATTTCTTAATCTTTATTCTTCTACCTCTTCTAATGTTTCCTCATCAGCAATAACGTCTTTCTCTACTCTTAAATTCTTCACAATAAATTCTTGACGTGCTGGTGAATTTTTACCCATAAAATAATCGAGCATCTGTAACATCTTACTTTCTTTCGAAATAAAAATCGGATCTAATCGAATTTCTTTACCGATAAAATTCCCAAACTCATCTGGTGAAATCTCTCCAAGCCCTTTAAATCTGGTTATTTCAGAACGTTGCCCTAATTTCGATAGAGCATTTCTTCTCTCCTCTTCTGAGTAACAATAAATCGTTTCTTTTTTATTTCTTACTCTGAATAATGGAGTTTGTAAAATATATAAATGCCCCGCTTTCACTACCTCTGGGAAAAACTGTAAGAAGAAAGTCATCATCAATAATCGAATGTGCATACCATCCACATCGGCATCGGTAGCTATTACAATATTATTATATCTTAATCCCTCAATTCCATCTTCAATATTTAAAGCATGTTGTAATAAATTAAATTCTTCATTTTCATACACCACTTTCTTTGTAAGTCCGAAGCAATTCAAAGGCTTGCCCTTCAAAGAAAATACCGCTTGTGTATCAACATCTCTTGATTTAGTAATAGAACCACTTGCCGAATCACCCTCGGTGATAAACAATGTTGTATTAAATCTTTTCTCGTGTTTTTCATCATCGAGATGCACTTTACAATCTCTTAATTTTCTATTATGCAATGCTGCTTTTTTAGCACGCTCATTGGCTAATTTCTTAATACCAGCAATGTCTTTACGCTCGCGCTCTGACTGAAGAATTCTCTTCAACATAGCATCGGCAGCTTCCGGATTTTTATGTAGGTAGTTGTCTAATTCTTTCTTTACAAAATCATTGATCCAGTTACGAATCGTCGGACCTTCAGGTGCTGCATTAATCGAACCTAATTTTGTTTTCGTTTGTGATTCAAAAACTGGTTCTTGAATTCGAATACTGATTGCAGCAACAATAGATGCACGAATATCAGAAGCATCAAATTCTTTCTTAAAAAATTCTCGAACTGTTTTTACTACTGCCTCTCTAAATGCCGCTTGATGTGTACCACCTTGTGTAGTGTTTTGTCCGTTGACAAATGAATAATACTCTTCACCATATTGATTATTATGCGTCATCGCAATTTCAATATCTTCTCCTTTTAGGTGGATGATAGGATATCTAATCGTATCATCAGTTTTACGATCTAGCAAGTCGTAGAGTCCGCGTTGCGATGCAAACTTTTCACCATTCAATACTAATGTTAATCCTGCGTTCAGATAAACATAATTCCAAATCATGTTAATGATAAACTCTTGAACGTAGCGATAATTTCTAAAGATGGTATCATCCGGATTAAAAGTTATAGCCGTACCGTTACGTTGTGTAGTAGCTTCTTCTTTATGATCCTTTAATAAATTTCCTTTTTCAAATTCAGCAGTTTTGGTCTTACCATCTCGGTACGATTGTACTTTGAAATAATTTGACAATGCATTTACTGCTTTAGTGCCCACACCATTTAATCCGACAGATTTTTGAAATGCTTTCGAATCATATTTACCACCTGTATTAATTTTTGAAACGCAATCAATAACTTTACCCAATGGAATACCACGACCGTAATCTCTAACAATTACTTTATGGTCTGAAATAGTAAGCTCTACTGTTTTACCAGCTCCCATCACAAATTCATCGATTGAGTTATCGACAATCTCTTTCAATAAAATATATATACCATCGTCATGCGATGATCCATCACCTAGCTTACCGATATACATACCGGGTCTTAGTCGGATGTGTTCTTTCCAGTCTAGGGATTTTATGTCGTCTTCGTTGTAGTTTAAATCTGCCATTTTGAATTGTGTACTTTGTATTATGTATTATGTATTGCGTATTACGTATTGCGTATTGCGTATTGCGAATGGTAATGTGCAATATTTAAAGGTAGCAATCGCTATACGTTATACGCTGTACGCTATACACAACAACGCAAAGCTAAAAATAATAGCATTTTTAGCCTCATAAAGATTTCCACAGCGGCTAATAAATTAGTTTACAGTTGTTTGAGTAAGCGAAATGTGTTATTTTTCTAATAATTCACGTACAACAACGCTAGCGCAGGTAATACCAAATGCAGCAGGCATATAAGAAATGGTACCAATTACTGATTTCTTCGGATAAGCTTTTTCTGATTCGAAAATACGGCTTTGATCGGCAGCTTCTGGAGAGAATACCACTTTGAAACCTTTGTTAACCCCATATTTTCTGAGGCGTTTACGTACGTATTTTGCTAAGTTACATTGATAGGTTTCTGAAATATCTATCACTTCAACTTTCGTAGGGTCAAATTTACCACCTGCACCCATAGAGCTTACTAATGGAATATTTCTATCTAAGCAAGCCTTTATGAAAAATACTTTAGGTGAGAGGGTATCAATACAATCTACTGCATAATCAAACTTACCAGTGTCTAGTATTTCATTGGTTCGTTCATCGCGAATGAATTCTGAGATTATTGTTAATTCAATATCCGGATTAATATCTTTAATTCTTTGGGCCATTACCTCCGATTTCAATTGACCATCGGTAGAAATTAGAGCAGGCACTTGTCGATTTCTATTAGTAGCTTCTACAACATCGGCATCAACAATAGTCATTTTGCCAACACCTGAACGAGCAATCATTTCAGCACATATACCACCTACACCGCCTAGTCCGACCACTAGCACATTTGCCTTTAATAAGTTTTGTATTTTCTCTTCACCAAGCAAGACTTCTGTTCTTGCCATCCAATGAGGTAGTGCCATAAATTTTTAGATATTTATGCGAAATAAAGAATAATAAATTGAATACGGAAGTATGAATTAAAGTACGTACGATTTAATGGTATGAAATACATCATCCATTTGAACAGGTTTATTGAAATATTCGTTCATACCTGCAGAAACTACTTTCAATTTAGCTTCCATAGTCATATCACCTGTCAATGCAAAAATGGGTACGTTCTCATAATTTTTCATGGTGCGAATTATTTTTGTTGCATCTATACCATCCATGTTTGGCATATGAATATCCATTAATATAAAATCATATTTTTGAAAAGAGTGTCGAATTAAATCTAGTGCTTGTAAGCCATCGTATGCCATATCTGTAACAAAGCCGGCTATAACAAACGCTCTTTGAGTAGTGAATTGTATAACCTTATCATCATCAACACATAATACTCTTAGAGGCTTATTCAGATTAAATTTTATGAAATACTCTTTTAATTCTTGATTCATTATTTTATTTCAATATGGAAATAAATATATAGATTAATTAGTCATAATTCACAATTGAGATATCGCAATAGTAAAAATTAACTATTTCTAGGTATTTCTTACCGAGGTTTGCCATTCTTATTGCACCTTCTTGACACATACCAACTCCGTGTCCAAAGCCTTTACCCCTTAAAATTATTTTGTCTTCATTCTCTTCGACACTAAAATAGGTAGAACGAAGATTGAAATTCTCTCTCAAATCTTTAGTGCTTACGGC
>JBKCCA010000424.1:0-3787 GCA_046305595.1 bacterium | reverse complement strand
GTAGTTATGGCGAATAGCTTTACAGCAAAAGGTTTAGCGCCAAGAGTGGCTGTTAAATTGGGAGCTGGATTTGCAGATGCAGTGATAGAATTACCGACTATTGATGGTAATAAATTAACAGTAAAAAGAGGTGCATTTTCAGGTAAGGCATTTGCAACGGTAGAATTAACTTCGGCTGTTAAAGTATTAACATTAAGTGCCAACGCATATAAGTTAGTTGAGAACCCAACATCCGCAGTAATAGAAACGTTAAGCCCGGCTACTGGCGCAAATGATTTCAAATCATTAGTAAAAGAAATAGTAAGAGCGACTGATAAAGTTTCATTGCCAGATGCAGAGTTAGTAGTATCTGCAGGTAGAGGCATGAAAGGTCCGGAGAACTGGGGCATGATCGAAGAGCTAGCTAATTTATTAGGAGCAGCGACAGCATGTTCGAAGCCGGTATCAGATTCAGGCTGGAGACCACATTCAGAGCACGTAGGGCAAACAGGTATTGCAGTAGCACCCAATTTATATATCGCAATTGGTATCTCGGGAGCAATACAGCATTTAGCTGGGGTGAGTTCATCGAAAGTAATTGTAGTAATCAATAAAGACCCAGAAGCGCCATTCTTTAAAGTAGCAGATTACGGCATTGTAGGTGATGCATTTGATGTATTACCTAAATTAATTGATGCAGTAAAAGCATTCAAAGCAAACGCATAATTTATATCCAATTAATAATTGGCTTATTCGAATATTTCTTTTTATCTTAATAAATAGAATATTGAATGAGCCAATTTATTTTTCGCTTCAAAAATGAAAAAAATTAAACTCGACATCGTCGGATTATCGTATAGCCAAACGCAGAGTGGAGCTTATGCCTTGGTATTAGGCGAAGTAAGTGGTAGAAGAAGATTGCCGATTATCATTGGCGGCTTCGAAGCACAAGCTATCGCTATCGAAATCGAAAAGATGAGTCCGAGTAGACCCCTCACCCACGACCTCTTCAAATCACTTAGCATACATTTCAATGTTGTTATAGAAGAAGTCATCATTTACAATTTAGTAGATGGTATATTCTTTGCGAAATTAATTTGTACGGATGGTAAGAAAACTGTAGAGATCGATGCGCGCACATCAGATGCAATTGCATTAGCTGTGAGATATCAATGTAATATTTACACTTACGAATTTATACTAGCATCTGCAGGTATAATGATTGAAGGTACAGACTTCGCTTTTTTAGAAAACATTGACCCTAATGATGACAAAGAAAAAGTAAGTGTTGGTGCTAGCAGTATAAATCCGGCTAACCAATCAGGCTATGGTTCTTATTCTGAGGCAGAGTTAAGAGAAATGCTTAACAAGGCTTTGGAAGAAGAGAACTATGAGAAGGCGGCGAGGATTAGGGACGAGTTGAGTAAAAGACAGTAGGAATTAGCAAATGTGATAATTAGCAAATGTGATAATTAGTCAATTAGCCAATTAGCCAATAAGATTACTGGTTTACTTTGTTATAAAATCTTGAACTAACCTTTAAAGCTATTCGTCTTTAGATTTGGTGTTTTTCTTTTCGTAGTTACGTTTATCTTCTTCGGCTACTTCACGTCTGAGTTCTTCTAGACGCAATTGCATTCTTGTTTTGGGCATTCTTTCATTGCATTCTTCCCACATTTTGAATAAATCAGAAGCTGAAAGTCCGAGTAATTCACATAATCTTAATAAGCTACTTAAGTTTAGGTCTTCACCATTTTCCCAGCGTTGATATACAGAACGATTAATTCCATTAGCGTAAGAAAACTTTTCCGCAGAGCTATAGCCCAAATCGAGACGTTTATTTCTAATAATTACTGCGAAATCATAGAGACGTTTATATTTATTATTCATTCAAAATAAATAAAGGGGAAAAATTATTTTTTTTTTTCATTCATTTAGCATTAATAGTCAGGTATTACTAAAATAAAATATTGTTTTTTCAGAAACAACAACATTTTTAAAAAAGTTGCATTTATGCGTGTTTTTTAAAAAAGATTATTCAATAGTGGTTGTATGTAAATACCTTTAAGAATAAACCTGCAAGAATGCAGTTGTGCAGGCAGGTATAATAATTGATTTTTGGATTGTGAAAGGAGGTAATAGCGATGGGTTAGAATATGGAAAAAGATTTATCAGAAAAACGAATTCAAAAAATTAATTAAACAAATCAAATTTTTAAAAAACCATGAAAAAGTTATTATACAGAGTGATGATTGTATTGTTGGGAGGAATGAATAATACAGTGAGTGCGGGGGGTGAGGGTGAAACTACTAAAAACACAACATTAAGAGATGTTAAAATCAAATTTGCCACAAGAAGTAGTTTTATTAATGGTGATTGTCAAGACGACAGAGGATTTTGTCTTCGTATAGAAATTGTTATAGATTCTTATACAGGAGGAAGAGCATCTGGATATAATGGAACAGGAACATTAATTCTTAATAGCGATAATAGACTTACATTGAATATACTATCTGATGATGCAGAACCTGCGAACAATAACGAATTATTTTTTGTCAATGGCGATATTGTTCTAAACCAAGAAATATGTGAAGCTTTAGGTATTAACAGTTGCACAATAAAGAAGGGTAAATATTCAATAAGTTATGGGCAATATGAGCATGGAAGTGTAGTATTAAATGTAGTTACTGAATAAATTATTATACAAAAGGAGAATTTAAATTCTCCTTTTGTTTTTTAATAATAATAAATACACAACATAAAATGAAAACAACACTAAAACTCTTAATTATTTTTATTTTAATGACATCGTGTTTTAAAATTCAAATGATGCCAAAAAGACTACCAGATGATGGCACGAGTAGTTTAACCGAACCAGATAAATTCTTTATTCATGAATTCGGATCTTATAATCACAAGAATAAATTTGACGGCAAAAGCTATCATTATGAACAATTAAATACCTCCAATTTTAAACAATTATCAAAGGCATCAAAATATACTTGGTATATAATGTTTGCACCATGGTGCCCACATTCAAGTGCAATTTTAAATATGAATAGCAAAACTTTAAGTACTGATCTAAGTAATAAACATAGTCTTAAAACGTATGCAGTCTCAATGACATACGACTTAAAAAACAATCAAAAAATGCTCCTAGAAGCTAAGTATCCTGATAATATTTATATACTGGACAGCAGAGAATTTGGCACCAAAGAAAACCAAAAAGCGTATAAACTTGCAACAACACTTTTCTATAACCTATATGAATGGTCAAATGGTACGCCTCAAAGTTTTGTGGTTGATAGCAATTTGAATTTAGTTCTATTCAAAAGAGGAGATCTTACAAACCTAGACACAGTGTTAAAATACATCAAGCTATACGAGAGTAATAAATAGATAATAACACAAGTGTTATTATCATTAATCTAGGCGGGAGGATGGAATCCTCCCTTACAGGTGCAATAAATATACAATAGTGTGAGAGGAATGGAATTGATGGGAAAGTATAAGTATAACTCACGTAAGAGTCAAAGACTCGGAAATTTTGATTACTCCAGAAAGGGTATCTACTTCTTAACCATATGTGCATATAAACATCAGCATATATTTGGCTCGGTTGTTTCTTATAATAATATCAATAGTTTTAAGAAAAATAAAGCTGGTATTTACGTCGAAGATTGCATTAAATTAATAACTGAAAACTTTAATAATACAGAGTTACATGAATATGTAATTATGCCTAATCATCTACATTTATTATTAGAGATCAAAGACAATTCTAATAAATCAAATATCAGCTCTATTG
>JBKCCA010000423.1:0-6325 GCA_046305595.1 bacterium | reverse complement strand
TCGAACAATTTCTTGAAGTCATTTAAAAAATATGGAGTAGAGAATTGCACCTTTTTTGTGCTTTTAAATGTATACGTTACAAAACTTCTATTAGATTTTAAGTTCTCAGCTAAGCCGAAATAAAAGGCTAACATTTTCTCTCTTGAAGAGTATGTTTCAAATACTTCTTGAGATTTAATAGTATCAAGAGTATTAGTAAAAAAAGACCTCCATATAGCTGATTCTATTGCATCGAAGGTTGTATAATATTTGTAAAAATCTGCTTCTGTTAATTTCAAGTCTTTCATGAACACATAAACAGACTCAGGCCTTTTACCATGACTTAAAGTGAAATCTATATATGCTAATTTTATTTTTTCGTTTAGATCTGTCTTTGCCATAATTAATATTGTTTAGATTATTTATAATTAATTTGTCGTTGCGTAAGGTAATCTCGCTATATGTTTTACGCTGAAGTAACTATCAAGACCGGTACATGTAATTGTGCCAGCATCATCTAACTTAACGTAACCATCTTCTTCTATATTGCTTTCGTTCATTATCACTTCAATCACTTTACCAATTACCAAAGAAGTATTGTTTAATGGTATTGGAATTATAGACTCTAACTGAAGTCCGATTTTAATATTAGACTGCAATACATAAGGCACCTCTATATGTTCAGAATAATACTCTGTAAGTCCAGTTTTTGCAAACTCTGATGTCTCTGCGTCGAATTTAGCACTGCATAAATGTGCTTGGTTCATTATAGATGCATTTACATGATTTAAAGTATAAAAACCGGTTTCACGTATATTCTTTAATGTTTGGTGCTCTTCAGTCTCTGGGCGAGCAATCATACCTATGTAAGGCGGATTGGCTCCAATGTGTATGATAGAATTAAATGGAGCTAAATTATTAACTCCATTAATTCCTTTTGTACTTACTAAACTTAAACTTTTAAATCCGTTCAATGAATTGAAAAACGTAGCTCTATAACGTTTTTGCATTTCATCAAAATCTTTATTAATCAATGAAATCATTTTAAATTGCTTGATGATTAAATGGCTGTAGAACCATTTCAGAGACTACACCTGAACTTGGCTGCTGACATAAAAACCAAATTGATTTTGCAGCTTCTTCTGCTGTTACAAATTTATCTTTTTGTACTCTTAAATCTATTTCATCCCAAAAAGGTGTATCAGTACCACCTAAGAAAATATTGGTTATTCTAATCTCTGTTCTTTTTAACTCTTCTCTAACTGATTTAAGCATACCGTTAAGTCCGTATTTAGAAGCTGAATATGCAGCTGCACCTGCCATTGGTGTTTTACCTAAAACCCCTGGTAAATTTATTATAAGTCCAGTTTTTTTCTCTTTCATATTCGGCAAAAAAGCTTTTAATAAATTAAATGCTCCAACCAAATTCACACTTAATGATTCAGAGAAATCTTCAGATGTTAAATTTTCTAGTGGTTTAATTATACCTACTCCTGTAGCGTTAATTAAAATATCAATTGAATTAACTTGTTGATGAATCGAATTTGCAATGGTAATAACATTATCATAGCTTTTTACATCAATGATAAAAGTTCTATTTGAAGGTACTTCTAATTCAACTGCAAGAGCAGATAATTTCTGTTCATCGCGAGCTGCTAGGTATAAAATTGCACCTGATTGTTTGAGTAATTTAGCTGTGTTAGTTCCAATACCACCTGTTGCACCGGCTATGAAAACATTTTTATCTCTTAAACTTTCCATTATAAATTACATTTCAATGTATTGAAGAAATTCTTTTCTCAAATCTGCATCATTAAATCTACCACTATATTCAGATGTAACTGTACTTGAATTGACATCCTTAACCCCTCTTGAAGATACACATAAATGATGTGCATCAATAACTACAGCTACATCATCAGTTTGTAATACTCTCTTCAATTCGTTTGCAATTTGTTTTGTTAATCTCTCTTGAACTTGTGGCCTTTGAGAATAATATTCTACTATGCGATTTATTTTTGACAAACCTATTACTTGTCCGTTTGATATATATGCTACATGTGCTTTGCCAATGATTGGCACAAAATGATGTTCACAATTACTATACAATGTGATGTTTTTCTCAACTAGCATTTGATTGTATTTGTATTTATTGTCAAACATAGAAATTTTTGGTTTGTTCGCAGGATTAAGCCCTCTGAAAATCTCTTTGACATACATCTTTGCTACTCTATGTGGTGTACCTTTTAAGCTATCATCACTTAAGTCTAAGCCAAGTACATTCATGATTTCTCTAAAATGTTTTTCTATTAGTTCGATTTTTAAATCATCATCTAATTCAAATGCATCAGCTCTTAAAGGAGTTTCTAGTGAAGTAGATATATGTTCATCGCCCATCATTTCTGCTATTTCGTGGCTTTCGAGTATTGATTTAGTATTTGACATAGTTAATTGTTTAGAGTATAACAACAATGGTTGCTTCTTGTTTAACCTTATTAATATAAAAGTTGAACAAAAATCAAACATGTTAGTATATAAATTGTTTTGAAATTATGAAAATGGTAAGGAAAGCTGAATTGCCTACAAAGGTTTGTTTGGTATGTAACAAACCATATCAATGGCGAAAAAAGTGGGCTAAGAATTGGGAAGAGGTGAAATATTGTAGTGAAAGATGCAGAAGAACTAGATAAAAAATATGAAGAAATTAACAGTAGTTTGGTTTCGTAATGACTTGAGAGTTCATGATCACCAGCCATTAGTGGAGGCAGTAAATAAATCTGAATATGTATTACCTATAGTTTGTATTGATCCTCGTATGAATATCATTACAACGCATGGCACTCGTAAAACTGGAAAGTTCAGAATGAATTTTTATTTAGAGTCAGTAAAAAATTTAAAAGAGACTTTAAATAAAACTGGATCAGATTTATTAGTATGTGTTGGCAAGCCTGAAGATGTGATACCAGAAATATGTGCAAAGTATAAGGCAGATTGTGTAGTAGCTTTTAAAGAAGTAGCATCCGAAGAAATAAAAATTGCAGATAGATTAGAGCTGAATTTATGGAAACATAAAATACCATTAACACTATATTTAGGCAACACCTTACATAATAAAGAAGATTTACCATTTCCAATAAAAGATATACCAGACGTTTTTACAAATTTCAGAAAGCGTGTTGAGAGAGACTCTATTGTTCGTCCATGTTTTGAGACACCTAAAAAAATAAAAGTACCTGAATCACTTGAAAAATCAGGTGTTCCGTCATTGATGGAACTTGGATATGAAGAGGTGGTGATTGATAAAAGAACTGCATTGACATACAATGGAGGGGAATCAGAAGCTTTAAAAAGACTTCAAGAATATTTTTGGGAAAAGGATTTATTGAAAAATTATAAACAAACAAGAAACGGATTAGTAGGTGCTGATTATTCATCGAAATTTTCTGCAGCATTATCATTCGGATGTATCTCACCTAGGAAAGTATATTGGGAGATAAAAAAATATGAGGAAGAGCGCATTGAAAATGATTCTACTTATTGGTTGTATTTCGAACTATTATGGAGAGATTATTTTAGATTCATGTTTAAGAAATATGGCAATGCGATGTTCAGAGAAGATGGAATTAGAAAAGTAAAGAGAACAAACATTGCTATAAACGAAGATGAATTATTTGAAAAATGGAAGGATGGCAAAACGGGAGTTCCATTTATAGACGCAAACATGTTAGAGCTAAAGCATACAGGCTTCATGAGTAATCGCGGCAGACAGAATGTTGCAAGTTTTTTAATTAATGATTTGCATGTTACCTGGACCAAGGGGGCTGCTTATTTTGAAGAAATTTTAATCGATTACAATCCAGCTTCAAATTGGGGCAATTGGTCTTATTTAGCTGGTGTTGGCAATGACCCAAGAGAAGAAAGATATTTCAATGTTGTTAAGCAGGCTTACGACTATGATTCGAAAGCTGAGTATGTAAAATTATGGATCCCAATATTAGAAAATCTACCAAACAACTTTATACATCAGCCTTACATAATGAATGATGAATTACAAAAGAAGTACAACTTCATTTTAGGTAAAGACTATCCAATGGCTAATGTAAAATTCAAGAAATTCGAGAAGGCATAGAATTATTCATCTAAGTTTGCTGTTTTTAGCAATTCTTTATGATTAATAATTTTAATCTTTTTACCAACGAATTCTAACATATTATTTGATTTGAATTCAGACAATAATCTAATAGCCGTTTCAGTTGCTGTACCTACAAGAGTAGCTAATTCTTCACGTGATAAGCTAACTGTTAAAGTAGATCCGTCATTTTCTACTCCATACATCTCTTTAAGAAACAATAGAGCTTCAGCCATTCTCTCACGCACAGATTTTTGAGCAAGGTGTAAAATTGTATTTTCAGCTTGACGAAGATTTTTCGAAAGCAATTGAATAATTTGCATTGAAAGTTCTTTATTCTTTTCAACTAATTCCATGAAAACATTTTTTGGAATAAAGCATATTGAACAATCATCTAAAGCCGTAGCACTACTTGTGTAAGAGTCGCCACTTAACAAAGCTCGATAACCAACAACATCCCCTTCTTTTGCAAGGCGAACTATTTGTTCTCGACCTTCTAGGCCCATTTGATGTATTTTTATTTTACCATTGTTAACACAAAAGATGCCATGAGGATATGCTCCTTCTGAAAAAATCTGTTGTCCTTTTTTGATGTTTTGACACCATTTATTTTGGTTAACTAACTTAAGGTCGTCATGTGTTAAATGACAAAATATTGATTGAAATCTAGCTGAGCAATGCTCGCAATCTAGATGGAGTTCTTCCTTTTTAGCCATAAGTAATATGATTTATATAAAGGTAAAGAATATTGTATAAATCTAATCTAAAATTTGCCTTTTAAAGAATAATTCTTGGTCTTTCTTGTTATACAGTTCATTTAAATAAATATCAGGTATTATACCTCTACCAGCATCCGGCACTCCTGGGAAATAATTGATTCTGTGCAATGGCACTCTAATCTTTATACCAGAATTAGGCAATAGCACTTCAGGGAAAGCACGACCATTATTACCTACAAAAGTTCCACCAGTTTCATTACCAAGGAATTTAGCTTTTGTATAAAACTTCAAATAAGCTGCTGTTAGACTAGCTGAAGAAACAGATTGCCCATCAATAAGCACTATTAATTCTGGATTGAAGTTTTTGCTTTTCTTAGATTTAAAGCTATATCTATATTTTTTAAGATTCCCTTCTGACCAGCGTTGTCCATTCGGATAAACATCATAAAGTAGTTTACCCAAATACCATTGCGCATATCCTTTAAATTTCAAATACTTACCAAGTTCTATATTCTTTTCTCTCTCTGCATACATGGTTAAATCTTGAGGTATTAAATGATTTAATAATTCAAATGCATGATATATATTTCCTCCCTTATTTCCTCTTAAATCTATGACTAGTTTTTTAACTGAATCTTGCTCCATTTTAGCAAAAATTCTTTGATAAAATGCTTTAGAATTTTTCTTAAAAGAGGCGATTCTTAATACTCGTACAACTTTGTAATTTTTATTTTTTAAAAGATACGCAGCATTCATTGAATCAGCATTCGCCCAGGGCTCCCATGTAAAGTCAATTGATTTAGCTGTATACTTAAGAGTTCTTTCAATTGGTAATTTTTTAATACCTGATTTGGTTTCGAACTCAACACTACAGATAACAGGCACTTTGTATAAAACATTAAAAAAAGAATTAAATCTATCAGATAAAATTGCTTCGTTAAAAGTATTTGAAAAACCGTCGCCAGATTTTAGCATCATCATCCTACTTACAATTTCTATTGTAGGGATGTTATTAATAGATATAATTTTTATGAGAGAAGTATCATGTGAAAGCTCTTTTATATTTCTTGCATATAATTTACCCTTGCTAATAATAAAATTAAAATTAAAATAATGTTTAGAATTGGGAGTAAACGAATTTGATGCAGAAGTGTGAACACATCTTGCAGTTGACAACAAAACATTAATTTTCTCAGCTAACTCTGATCTATCTATAGAATCAACAATCCCTCTTTTTAAAAAGTCAAATACCCAATTGTATTCTTCTTCTTTAGTATATCTATATAATGAAGGGTGAGCAACTTTTAAGACATCATAACAAAATGTCAAATCAGCTTTTGCTTGATCGGCGCTAAGCTTTTGCGCAAAAACAGATGTGTTAAGAATTATAGCTATTAAAAATAGAATCGATTTTTTCATGTTCTAAAAATAATAAAATGTTAAATAAAAAAGGCGGTTAAAATATTAACCGCCTATTATTTATACCCCTAACAATAAT
>JBKCCA010000422.1:0-3374 GCA_046305595.1 bacterium | reverse complement strand
TAGAAATTTATAAGTCCTTACCTGAAGCTGAGAACAAGATTTGGCATGCGCATCTGGTTTGGTTTTTAGATGGGAATCCGGTGGTTGGTTATTGTTTTGGAGCGGACAAACTTTTGAGGAGAGCGGATTGTCGAATGAAGGAAGTTTCAAGGCTGCAGAAAGAAGACTAAACCATACATCCGAAATAGATGTTACAGATTTAGCTCGTTGGTTAAGTAAAGCGAGAGATATACAATGGGATTATAAAAACATTGTCAAACGAAAAGGTCAATTAGAAAGATTAAAATAAAACAAGAAATTTTCAAATAAATAAAATGCCTAGTAAAAAAGTTTCGATTAAAGAATTTCTTGAATTAGCAAATTATCACCCTGTATTAGATGTGAGAAGTCCGTCTGAATACCAACACGCTCATATACCTAGCGCTCATTCGTTACCTATTTTTAATGATGAGCAAAGAGCTGAAATTGGTACAGCCTATAAAAAAGTTAGTAGAGCAGATGCGATAAAAATCGGATTTAAGCATTTTGGCTTACAATTAAATAATTACATAGAAACCGTAGAGTGTTTACTAAAAGAAAAAGATAGTAAAGTTTTATTAGTTCATTGTTGGAGAGGTGGCATGAGAAGTGCAGCCATGGCTTGGGCATTAGAGTTCTACGGATATAATGTGGTATTGCTTGAAGGCGGATATAAAGCGTATCGCGCGCATGTTTTACAATCATTTGAACATCCGTATAAATTCAATGTATTAGGTGGATTTACAGGTTCAGGTAAAACAGAGATCTTACATGTATTGAAAAACAAAGGAGAAGCAGTAATAGATCTTGAAGGCATTGCTAGTCACAAAGGTTCAAGCTTCGGTGCATTGGGCATGCCTACACAATCAACACAAGAACAATTTGAAAATAATTTATTCGAAGAATTAAGTAAATATTTTACGTTGGATGTTAACGATGAGTTTATTCAACTGCAAGAAATATGGATTGAAAATGAAAGTCAGCGAATCGGATTATTAAATATTCCGAAGTCATTATTTCAAACAATTATAAGCTCAGTATTATACATACTAGAAATTCCATTCGAAGAAAGATTGAAATTTATTCAAGCATATTACGGACAGTTTAGTACTTCAGATTTAGTAGCGGCGGTATTGAGAATACAGAAAAAGCTAGGCGGATTAGAAACTAAGAATGCAGTGCAATTATTAGATGAAGGAAAACAATTAGAGAGTTTCCGCATTCTATTATCGTATTATGATAGAAATTATTTGCGATATGCAGATTATGAAAATCGTAAAAACATAATACTTCAAGCTTCAAAAGTAGATGCTGAAATGAATGCAGAATTATTACTGAAGAATAAACAATGAAAGAAAATATACGATTAACTCAATTTGCTAAAGGTGCAGGCTGTGGATGTAAAATTGCACCAGCGGTTTTAGAATCTATTTTAAGTGCAAACAGAACTACTATTGGTATCGATGAAAATCTATTAGTAGGTAATCAGAGTAATGATGATGCAGCAGTTTATGATTTGAACAACGGTAATGCATTATTGGTGACTGCAGATTTCTTCATGCCAATTGTTGACGATCCTTTTGAGTTCGGAAAAATTGCAGCAGCGAATGCGATAAGTGATATTTATGCCATGGGCGGCAAACCTATTACAGCCATAGCTTTATTAGGTTGGCCTATTGATAAAATTTCAGCAGAGCACGCATCCGAAGTAATGCAAGGTGCGAAAGAAATATGTAGAGAAGCGGGTATTGTGATATCAGGCGGACATACCATTGATTCAGCGGAACCATTTTTCGGATTATCGGTGAATGGTATTGTTGCTATTGATCAAATAAAAAGAAATAGTACTGCCGAAGTAGGCAATGTGATAATGTTGACCAAGAAACTAGGAGTAGGTATTTTATCAACCGCACAAAAAAGATCATTGATCAACGAAGAAGATAAAGCAGCATTAGTGAAACAACTATGCGAGTTGAATTCATTCGGAGAAATTTTAGGAAAAGAATCATCAGTAAAAGCGATGACCGATGTAACGGGTTTCGGCTTGTTAGGACATTTAACAGAGATGACAGAAGCTGCAAACTTATCAGCTGAAATTATTTTTGCAGATGTTCCCGCAATGGAAGAGTGTAAAAAATACATTGGCCAAAACGTAATACCCGATGCATGTTATCGCAACTGGAATGCCTATAACGCAAACATACAAATCGATGCAAGTGTTGACCCAAAAGCTTCTTTCATGCTTCTCCCCGACCCTCAAACCAACGGTGGATTATTAATTGCAGTTGAGGCAAATTCAGTTGAGCACATAATAACATTAGCAGAGAAATCAGGTGTGGAGATACAAGTGATTGGTAAGTTTATGGAGAAGAGAGAGAAGAATTTGTATATAAAATAAAATTGTATTGAATAAATTTCAAATTTTTTAAAATGAAAAAAATAACATTCTTAATTCTTATTATACTTTTTGTATTTGAAAATTCAAATGCTCAAACTAAAAAAGATTTATACTATTCAATAAAAGCACTAGAAATAAAAATACAAAATTTAGAGAAAAGAGTTGACGAGCTTAAAGTTGAAAATAATCAATTGCGATCTGAGATAATTTCAATTTCTAGTAATGTAAATAATCAAATTAAAAATAACAACAATTCAAACCAAGCTCAAACAAATAATAGTCCTGTTAATGAAATTAACAAAAACACAAATTCAACTCAAGAAAAAAAAATACCTGTAAATAATTCTAGATGTCAGGCTACGACTAAAAAGGGTTCACAATGCTTGAGATCTGCCCAACAAGGAAGAAGTTATTGTTGGCAACATTAAAGAAAATTATTTTCAATTAACTGAGGAATTAACCAATTAATTTTTTTTTAGTTTGTCTAAGATGTTTATACTATTATTCATATTACTAATAATAGTTAAATTACATATAATAAGCCTATAAAGTATTTTTGAAATTGATATTTTTAAATATTCTGCATAAATTGGATTAATCTCCAAACTTAAATTATATGTCAAATCCGTTAAAACTATTATTTCTATTTTTAATTATTTTCATTACATCATGTAAAAAAGATGATAATACTACTCCTGGAACAGGGAAAGTTGAATCAGGGTATTACATCATTAAATACAAAGGATGGAGGTCAGGTGGTTATCTGACTCTGACCGATACAGTATATACGTTTCAAAAATCATCTATTGATTTACCATTCATAAAAAACGCAAACCTAACTTATAATTTAGGTGTTTTAACAGATTATAATTTGATTTTGGGATTATATCCTAATATTTCAAAAGGTACTTATGGTTCACCCTCATCAACTGTTAATATGAACACTTCAGGACAATAC
>JBKCCA010000421.1:0-3034 GCA_046305595.1 bacterium | reverse complement strand
CTCATTACTTCTAGAACATCGCCAACCTTTAAAGTATCGTTTAAATAAACAGACATTCTCCCATCTTTTACTTTTTTAGCTGCGATTCTAAAATCTTGATCAGCAATAGGGCTACTGCATAATGAATATGATCTGCGAATTTCTTCGCCAGAATGATTCATTTTAATCGTTACATATTGACCTTGAACGTATTGGTATTCAGCTTTTAAATTTTCAGGTATTTCAAATGCTACGCTAACACAGTCTGCCGTTTCTTTTCTAATATCAGCAACTTTTAATTTTTGTATTTTTGCATTTTTTTTTTTATTTCAGGACTTAAAAATAAAAATAATTTTGGTTTTGGAAAATTGCGCGCTCACATTTGTTTTTTGAATGATTCTGTATAAGCTTAAAAACTTTATAGAATGCAATATTTTTATAAATTTGTCACAACTAAAAAAGGCTATGTCACATTTAAATGAACAAGAGTTAGAAGCTTGGTTTGAGAACAAACTAGCTAAAAATGAGATGATTGAACCGAAAGACTGGATGCCTGAGCAATACCGCAAGCACCTTATTCGTCAGATCTCACAACACGCACATTCAGAAATTATTGGTATGATGCCAGAGGGGAACTGGATTACCAGAGCTCCAAGCTTACGTCGTAAGATGGTATTATTGGCAAAAGTACAAGATGAAGCAGGTCACGGATTGTATTTATACAGTGCTGCAGAATCGATGGGCATCTCTAGAGAAGAGTTATTAGACCAGTTACATACTGGTAAAGCTAAATATTCATCTATTTTTAATTATCCGACTTTAACTTGGGCCGATATTGGTGCAATTGGTTGGTTAGTAGATGGTGCAGCAATTATGAACCAAGTGATGTTGCAAAGAACATCTTATGGACCATATGCACGTGCAATGGTGAGAATCTGTAAAGAAGAATCTTTCCACCAACGTCAGGGTTATGAAATCATGATCACCCTAGCAAATGGCACACCTGAACAAAAAGCGATGGCACAAGATGCTATCAACAGATGGTGGTGGCCTAGTTTGATGATGTTTGGTCCGAAAGACGACGAATCACCAAACACAGCTAACGCAGTGAAATGGAAAATCAAGCGTGAAACGAACGATCAATTACGTCAGCGTTTTGTGAATCAAACAGTGCCTCAAGCAGAGCACATCGGATTAACAGTACCTGATAAAGATTTGAAGTGGAACGATGAGAAAAAAGGATATGATTTTGGCACTATCGATTGGAGTGAATTCTGGAATGTTGTAAAAGGAAATGGTCCGTGTAACAAAGAAAGAATTGCAGCGAAAATTAAAGCACATGAAGATGGAGCTTGGGTGAGAGAAGCAGCAAATGCTTATGCCAAAAAACAAATGCAAAAAACTAACGCAGCTTAATTAAATATTATGAGTGATTCACAAGGAATACTTTGGGAAGTATTTGTACAAAGTAAACCGGGCCAAGCCCACAAGCACAGCGGTTCTGTGCATGCACATGACAAAGAAATGGCTTTGCAAAATGCAAGAGATTTATATTGTAGAAGAAGTGAAGGTACTAACATTTGGGTAGTGCCAGCCTCAGAAATTGTAGCTTCTTCACCAGAAGACATTGCTTCATTTTTCGAACCATCAAATGATAAAGTTTATCGTCATCCGACCTTTTACACGGTACCTGATGGCATCACTCACATGTAATCATGACAGTACAAGAAGCATTATTTAAATATTTATTGAGGTTAGGTGATCAGCATTTAATACTCGGACATAGATTATCGGAGCAGAGTAGTAAATCTCCATTTTTAGAAGAAGATATTGCCTGTTCAAATATTGCATTAGACTTAATCGGTAATGCAAATAATTTACTGCAATACGCTGCAGAGATAGAAGGTAAAGGAAGAACAGAAGATGATTTAGCGTTCTTACGTAACGAAAGAGAATTTTTCAATACCTTATTAGTAGAACAACCGAATCACGACTTCGCATATGTAATGGTACGTCAGTTTTTTGCTGATGCTTTTGATATATTACTTTACACAGAACTTCAAAAGTCGAGCGACGAAACCTTAGCATCAATCGCAGCTAAATCTTTAAAAGAAATTCAATATCACTATCGTCATTCATCAAAATGGATCATTCGCTTAGGTGATGGTACAGAAGAAAGTAAAATAAGAGTAAACGACGCAATAGAAGAATTGTATCGTTTCACTGCTGAATTATTTGAGATGGATGATACAGATCAAATACTTATTGCAGAAAAAATCACTTGCGATGTTTCTAAATTAAAGCCTGCTTTCGATGCTAAATTGAAAGAAGTTTTAATGGAAGCAAATTTAGAATTACCTCAAGAAGTATACATGCAATCAGGAGGTAAGAGAGGTGTACATTCTGAACATTTAGGATTTTTATTAGCTGAGATGCAGCACATACATCGTGCACATCCAGGCGCAAAATGGTAAGCACATGAAATCCATAGAAGAAATATGGAAAATATTGAATACCATACCTGATCCAGAAATTCCTGTGATCACTGTAGTAGAATTAGGTATCATCAGAAACGTAGAGTGGAAAGATGATACCTTATTCGTTTATATAACTCCTACGTATTCGGGTTGCCCAGCAACTGTTTCTATCATGTTAGATATCAATAATACATTGATGGCTCATGGTATATTAAAGTTCAAAGTGGAAACACAATATCACCCAGCCTGGACAACCGATTGGATGACAGCTGAGGCAAAAGAAAAATTAAGAGTGTATGGTATTGCACCTCCGAACGATAAAATAAAACATAAAATAAATACATTAACAGGTGACATGAACGAAGTCGTTAACTGTCCGCATTGCGGATCAGAAAACACTAGCCTCACCAGCCAATTCGGATCTACAGCATGCAAAGCATTGTATAAATGTGATGAGTGTTTGGAACCGTTTGATTATTTTAAGTGCATATAAAATAGTACAAAGTATTAAGTACAAAGTATTAAGACAGAAACATTGTGCTAACCTTTATTCTTAATACTTTGTACTTAATACTTAA
>JBKCCA010000420.1:0-1056 GCA_046305595.1 bacterium | reverse complement strand
GGTACTAAGCCTTTTTTTATGATCTAAAAATTATAATTGTTTTAATTCGAATTCATATGATTCCATGATCATATTAGCAAGTAAGTTCTTGCATGCAATATCAACTTTCTCTCTAGCTTCTGACTCTGTAGCAGCTTCTATTTCTAAAGTGATGTGTTTACCAATTCTTACATTTTGTACTTCTGGTAGACCAATATTTTTCATACTACCTGTTACCGCTTTACCTTGAGGGTCAAGTATTTCCTTAAGGGGCATTACATTGATTTCAGCTTGAAATTTCATATACTTTTAAATTTTTGCACGAAAATAATCGATAATAAGATGTATAAAACAATTATCATCGGAACTGCTGCAAACTTAAATAATATTATTAGCAATAAAGAAAGAGCTAATAAAATGTATCTGAAATTATTTTGCGACCATGATAATGATTTGAATTTCAATGAAAAGAGTGATATCTCTGACACTAATAAATAAGAGAAACCAAATGTTAAGAATAACAATATTAAGGGCTGTGTTAAAAACATCAAACTCTCGATGCCTTGATCATAGATAAACGGTAGACTCACAAAAAATAATGTATTAGCTGGTGTTGCCAATCCGATGAAATTCTCTCTTTGCCTAGTATCAATATTAAACTTCGCTAATCTCAATGCCGAGAATACAGTTATAACAAAGCCAGCGTATGCTAAGATCTCTGGTAAACCATGTGCTTCTAAATTTGACTTTAACATCATATAAACAAATACCCCAGGTATTAATCCGAAGCTCACCATATCTGCTAATGAATCTAATTGCTTTCCAATTTCTGAATAGGCGTTCAAAGCTCTAGCTAAAAGACCATCCATAAAATCAAAAACTGCAGCTAATAAAATAAAATAAGCAGCTGTTTTTAAATCTCCTTGTACAGCAAAAGTCAAAGCAATGGTCCCCGAAAAAAGATTTAAGCAAGTAATAAAATTTGGAAGGTGCTTAATCATTGCAATCAAATTTAGCTATTCATTGAAATTAAAAATTCTTCGTTCGATTTGGTACCTCTCATCTGGTGTTGTAAGA
>JBKCCA010000419.1:0-2727 GCA_046305595.1 bacterium | reverse complement strand
AACACATTCAGTTAAGTCGCTGGACTTAAGTCTCAAAGCATTTTGATCACAATTAGATTTAATAATTGAATTCAAAATAGATAAAAATGCTATTTTTGAGAATCAAGAGAAATGTTATCATTTAGTACATCTATAGCGCTACTTATTTCATATTTATATGGCTCCATACCAACAGCGATTTGGTTAGGTAAAGCTTTATATGGTATAGATGTGCGTGAATATGGAAGTGGTAATGCTGGTGCTACCAATACCTTCAGAATTCTAGGTAAAAAAGCCGGAATCCCCGTTTTAATAATCGATGTGTTGAAAGGCTTTACAGCCACAAATTTGGTTTACTTTGTCGGTAATTTTAGTCCAGGTACAGCCCAATTCTCCAATTTTCAGTTGGTATTGGGAATAACAGCAGTGGTCGGACATATATTCCCGATTTTTGCTGGATTTAGAGGTGGCAAAGGAATAGCGACTTTATTTGGAATGATCATAGCTGTCCATCCGGAAGCATCAGGAATTGCATGTATAGTATTTATAGTAAGCTTATTGCTTACAAAATATGTTTCATTGAGCTCTATGCTAGCAAGCTTTATGTTCCCCGTTATTATTATTCTATTTTTTAATGAAACTACCACCAAAACTCAACTTTTATTCGCTATTTCTGTTTGTATTTTAGTGATGTTCACTCATCAGAAAAATATTGAGAGGCTTTTACAGGTTAAAGAGACAAAACCCAATCTTTTTAAAAAAACGACTTAGTTTGGTCGAGTTTTTGCTTTTAACGTCAATTATGAAATATATGAAATACAGATTTTACTTAACAGCCTTATTATTAGGTGTTAATACTTTTTTCGCTGTAGCACAAGATCAAGTAAAAGTGATTCGTTGCGAAACAGTAAAATACATGAACGAGGTACAAAATAAAGATCCTCAATTTTTAATTAATCAAGCTGAATTAGAGAGACAAACTGCAGAGTATGTTGCTTCACTTAATTCAAATAAATCTAGTAATGCTGCTACTAGCAAAAGGGTTAGAAGAGTAATACCGATTGTATTTCACGTATTTCACAACGGCGGACCGGAGAATATTTCTAAACAAAGAATCTTAGAACAAGTTGAAATATTGAATCGTGATTTTCAAAGAATGAATGCAGATACCAACGAAACGAATCCGCTATACAAATCAATAGCTGCTGATTGTGACATTGAATTCCGTTTAGCTAAAATCGATCCGAATGGTAACTGTACAGATGGTATTGTAAGAGTTAAAACTGATTTAACTTATAATGCTGATGACAATATTAAAGCTGTGAGTCGTTGGCCTAATAACAAATATTTCAATGTATGGGTGGTAGAAACAATTTCGACAACTCAAGTAGGTGGTGTTGTTTTAGGTAGATCTCAGTTCCCTGGTGGAAGTAACACAACAGATGGTGTTTTATTGAAAGCAACTGTAACTGGTAATACCACTACGTTTAGTAATTATGGTAGAACCTTAACACATGAGATCGGACATTCATTAAACTTAAGACATATTTGGGGTGATGCAACATGTGGTAATGACTTTGTTGCTGATACACCTCCACACAACGGTGCTAACTCAGGTTGCCCAAAAAATAGAGTTTCTTCTTGTGTTTCTGGTAACGTAATAGAGATGACAGAAAACTATATGGATTATACAAATGGTGTTTGTCAAAATATGTTTTCAGAGGGTCAAAAGACTAGGATGGAAGCAGTATGGAATTCAACTACTAATGGTAGAAATAATTTATACTCACCATCAAATCTTGTTGCTACAGGTACGAATGATGGTTATGTAGCCGTAGCTTGTGTTCCTATTGCTGATTTCAATAGAAAGCAAGAATTATGTTCAGGATCTATTGCAGCATTTACAGATGGTAGTTTTAATGCAGATGCAATTGCATGGGAGTGGACATTCGAGGGTGGTACACCATCAAAATCTACATTACAAAATCCTAGTGTAAACTATACAACTGCAGGCAAATATGATGTGAAATTAAAAGTAACAAGTGCTGGTGGTGTCGATAGTGTTTTGAAGACAGATTATATTAGAGTATTTGAAAGTATTTCAACAAAAGTACCTCCATTTACACTAGATATGGAAGATGCTACATTCTTTGATAATAACACAGTTAATGCGGGCAGCAATAATAAAAATTGGGAACGAGTTACCAATGCTGGATTTAGTTCAAGCTCATCAATAGCGATGAAATATTTTGGAATTTCAGATGGTCAAATAAATGATATCATTTTGCCAACTATTAATTTCAAAGGAACCACTTCACCTAAGTTAACATTCAACTATGCTTATGCTAGAAGAACTACTTTATCGAATGATAATTTAACATTAGGCTTCTCTAGAAATTGTGGAGTTTCATTCTCGAATTTATTTAACAAGAGTGGAAGTGTATTAGCTACTACTACAAATTCTACAAGTTCGTTTATACCTACAACTGATGCACAATGGACAACTGTAGAAGTACCTTTAGATGCTTATACTAATGAAGACAATGCTTTCATAAGATTCAGAGCTACGAACGACGGTCCGGGTAGTAACATCTATATAGACAATATTGTATTCTCAGTAACTACAGGAATTGATAATTTTTTAGCTAATAATTTAAATTTATCAATTGCACCAAATCCTTTTGAAAGTACTACTAACGTTAACTTTTACTTAGTACAAGAAGCTAAAGTTCAAATAAGTCTATTAGA
>JBKCCA010000418.1:0-1284 GCA_046305595.1 bacterium | reverse complement strand
GTATCAGGTATTTGGGTTGGTTGCTGTTTATAAAATGTATTCAGTATTCAGTATTCCGATACCTAATTTTTGAAGTTCGTCACCATGAATATTTATTTATTTTTTTATTCATCGTGACGGGCTCTAAATTTAGCACATCGGAATACGGAATACGGAATACTGAATACTGAATACGAACTCTACTTCCCGTTACGTATCTTCGAATGATTCTTACTGTACGCATAATAAATCACCAATCCCAGCACCATCCATATAAACGCTGATGTAAGGGTTGGGAATGGCAATGAAATAATCATTGACGAACAAACGATGATACCTAAAATTGGTACAAACGGTACTAATGGTGTTTTAAACGGACGGCTGATATTCGGGTCTGTTTTTCTCATGATCATTACTCCGTAGCAAACTAGTACGAATGCGAACAAGGTACCGATTGATGTTAAATCGCCCGCTACTGTACCCGGTACGAAACCTCCGAATAAACCTACAAAAATTAACAGGATGTAGTTTGATTTATACGGTGTTGAGAACTTCGGATGTAAGTCAGAGAAAACTTTCGGCAATAAACCATCTTTTGACATCGAGTAAAATACGCGTGATTGTCCCATTAACATTACTAAAATCACTGATGAGAATCCGGCTAAGATTGCCACTGTAATTGCAGTCGCTAACCAATCGTATCCGATCATGTATTTCTGAATTGCATATGCAACTGATGCTTCCTTACCAGAAGTTTTAAATTCTTCCCAATTCGCAACGCCTGTTAAAACGTGTGAGAATAATATATACAGGATGGTACAAACCACTAATGAACCAAGAATACCGATAGGCATGTCTCTCTTCGGATTCTTAGCTTCTTGAGCTGCAGTAGATACAGCATCGAATCCAATGAAAGCGAAGAACACAATCGCAGCACCACCAAGTACACCGCCCCATCCCCATTTGAAGATGCCTTCATGACCTTCTTTTCCTTCAGGGATTAAGTAAGGGGTGTGGTTTTCTGGATTGATATATTGCCATCCGATTGCTATAAATAATAATACGATAGCAACTTTCACGAATACGATCACAGCATTTAAGCGAGCGGACTCTTGTGTGCCCTTAACTAATACTAAAGTGATAAGTACGAGGATCAATAAAGCCGGAGCGTTTACAAAGCCTCTAATGCCTTCTGCAGAAACTTCGAAAGGAGAGTGGCACCATTCATAGGGAATTGCACCTCCGAGCAAATTGTTTAAGTATTCAGACCAAGCGATAGAAACAGTCGCTGCACCTAAAGCATAT
>JBKCCA010000417.1:0-3411 GCA_046305595.1 bacterium | reverse complement strand
TTAGAACTTCTACTTCTTGAACTGCTAGTTCTCTCTGAATTAGACCTCTCAGATGTTGCTTTTCTAGGTCTGCGTTCGTCGTCACGACGATCTTTTTTCTGGTATTTCATTTTGCAAAAATACGGCTAAATCGGCTGAAATGTTGAAATATTAATAAAAAAATACATTTTTTTTCTTCTACAATTAATCTTGCTTTAAAGCTCATAAGGCAATTTTTTGAACCAAAAGTGTAGAAAATAATCCACAGCCAAATGCTAATTATTTGAGCATCTATATGAAAAGAGTCTAATTATCAGTATTTTTGCGGCGATTTAAGCATCAAGATAATTAACTGAGAAAGGAGAAAAATTATGCAGACAATCATTAAACATAGTAAGACGATCATAAGTTTAGGATTAATAATGATTCTAACAATGGTACTTCAACTATTCACATTTAGTACAAGAGTAGTTGGTGACGATGAGCACAAGCAATTGTTCAAATCTAAATACCAAGTATTCGCATTAGAGATTCCAACAGATCTTCATTTTGCCGAAGAAAAGTTACCGATGAATGATTTCGAAGTTTTCGAGAGAATGGATAGGGAGCTTACAGTAAATACTTATTGGCAAACTCAAACAATCTTAATTCATAAGCGTGCAAACAGATGGTTCCCAATTATTGAACCTATCTTAAAACGTAATGGCATTCCGAATGATTTCAAATATATACCTGTAATTGAAACCGGATTTTTGAATTTAACATCTCCTGCTGGTGCCGTTGGTTTCTGGCAATTTATGGAGGGTACTGCTAAAGAATTAGGGCTTGAGGTAAACAATCAAGTAGATGAAAGATATCATGTTGAAAAATCTACACAAGCTGCATGTGATTACTTTAATAAGTTATATAAAGAATTAGGTAGCTGGACACTCGTAGCTGCAGCTTATAATATGGGTCCGACAGCCATCAAAACTCAACTTTCTAGACAAGATGCTAAAAACTATTACGATTTAATTCTTAATCAAGAAACAGCTCGTTATGTTTTTAGAATTGTTGCGATGAAAGAAATCATGCAACATCCGGAGGAATATAGATATAGCATTCGTAAGAAAGATTTGTATTCATTGATACCGACTTATACAATAAAGGTTGATACAAGCATTCAAGACTTCGCTAAATTCTCAGCTCATTTAGCTGTAAATTACAAAACTTTAAAAACTTTTAACCCTTGGTTAAGAGAAGCTTTTCTTGAAAATAAAGAAAACAAATCATATTATATTCAGTTACCTAAAGAAGGGTACTTAAACAGAGATCCATTTGTAAAATAGTTATATCGAATAGCTTTTTTTATATAAAAAGCTATTCGAAACTTGCTCTGAATAATTAGTATCTTGCAGGTATAATTATGGCAAAGAAAAAGTCGCAAGAATCAACGGGTATACAAAACATAGAGGTCTACGGTGCAAGAGTGCACAATCTTAAAAATATCGATGTAAAGTTTCCGAGAAATAAGTTAGTGGTTATTACCGGACTTAGCGGTAGTGGTAAATCATCTTTAGCTTTTGATACTATTTATGCGGAAGGTCAACGTAGATATATGGAGACTTTCAACGCTTATTCGCGACAGTTTTTAGGCGGATTAGAAAGGCCAGATGTAGATAAGATTGATGGACTTTCACCAGTTATTGCTATAGAGCAAAAAACTACCAGTAAAAATCCGCGTTCAACAGTAGGTACTATCACAGAGATTTACGATTTCTTGCGTTTACTATATGCAAGAGTTGCCGATGCATATTCTTACAATACTGGTAAGCTCATGGTAAAGATGAGTGAAGACCAAATCATAGAAAATATATTCTCAACTTACGATCAAAAAACTGTTACCATTTTAGCTCCAGTAGTTAAAGGTAGAAAAGGTCATTACAGAGAATTATTTGAACAAATTCGCAAACAAGGTTATTTAAAAGTTAGAGTTGATAATGAAATTGTAGACTTAGAACCTAAGATGCAATTAGATCGATATAAAATCCACGATATAGAAATTGTTGTAGATAGAATTGTTGTAAATGCTAATGATAAAATGAGAGTTATTAATGCTGTAAGAACAGCTATGAAACAATCGAAAGGCATTATAAAAATTCTTGATTACGAAACTAACAAAGATCAACACTTCAGTAAATTTTTGATGTGTTCTGATACAGGCATATCTTACGACGAACCTCAACCTAATTCATTCTCATTTAATTCACCTTATGGTGCTTGTGAAAATTGCGACGGATTAGGGTATGTATTTGAAGTAGATGAGAAGTTAATATTACCTGATAAGAAAAAAAATATTACTCAAGGTGGTATAGCTGCATTGGGGGAATATAGAGAAACTTGGACATTCCAATTATTAAAAGCATTAGGTAAAGTATATGGCTTTAATATGCAAACACCTATTGAGAAAATGACTAAGGAGGCAATAAAAGCTATACTTTATGGTTCTGATGAACCTCTGCCTGTTCAAATGCAATATGGCGGACAACAATCAACCTACAATGTAACGTTTAATGGTATTGTAAAATATTTAGATCAACAAAACGAAAAAAAATCAGACGATGAGAATCATGATATAGAAGAGTTCGTTCAAAAAGTTACTTGTCCGGTTTGTGAAGGCGCCAGATTGAAAAAAGAATCATTGTATTTCAAACTAGATGGTAAACATATTTATGATTTAGCATCGATGGATTTGAAAAGTTTATACAACTGGTTCGATGGTATTGAAAAAAGAATTTCAGAACGACAAAATACTATTGCAACTGAAATCTTAAAAGAGATACGTTCAAGAATAGGATTTTTATTAGATGTAGGATTAGAGTATTTAAATTTAGATAGAGTTTCAAAATCTCTTTCAGGCGGTGAAGCACAAAGAATTCGATTAGCAACAAAAATAGGTTAACAATTAGTTAATGTAATTTATATTTTAGATGAGCCGTCTATTGGTTTAAATCAACGAGATAATGAAAAATTAATTAACGCTCTTAAAAACTTAAGAGATATTGGCAATTCTATTTTAGTTGTTGAGCATGATAAAGACATGATCATTGAAGCCGATCATGTAATTGATGTTGGTCCGGCTGCTGGTGTTCACGGCGGATACATCGTAGCACAAGGTACACCTGCAGAAATATTAAAATCTCACACTACAACTGCACAATATATTAATGGTGAAAGATCAATAGAAGTACCATCAACAAGAAGAGCAGGAAGCGGTGATGTTATAGAACTAAAATCTGCGACTGGCAACAATTTGAAAAATGTAGATTTGAAATTACCATTAGGTAAATTCATATGTGTAACTGGTGTTTCTGGTTCTGGGAAATCAACTTTAATTAATGAAACTCTTTATCCGATTTTAAATCAATACATATATAATTCAAAGCGCAAACC
>JBKCCA010000416.1:0-2539 GCA_046305595.1 bacterium | reverse complement strand
AGATGCTAGAAATATAATTGCAATAATTAATCCGACTAAACCCTTCGGCATATAATGCATCACAAAATTTAAAAATATATAATTACTATCATCAGCATCATTCAAGAGCTTTGCTTCATTAAACATGCTTTTGGTTTCTTTTCTTAATGCTTGATATGTTGATTCATAGCTTTTTAATTTTGAAACTTCTATTGCAGCTTGTTCATCATTATTATTTTGATAAGCTTGTGATAATAAATTGATGCTTTCACTCTTTACTTTTGCTAATGAAGCTGCTACATTTTCAAGTGAATCAAATTTTGAAGCGTACTTACTTTCTTTAATTTCTTTTACTGCTTGTTCATTAAAATATAAGGGAGCAGAATAGAATTGATAGAATACAACTAACAGTGCACCTATTAATAAAATAGAATATTGCATAGGTATTTTTACCAAACCGTTCATCAACAATCCCATTCTACTTTCTCGAATTGACTTCCCTGCTAAATATCTACCTACTTGTGATTGGTCAGTACCAAAGTAAGATAGTGCTAAGAAAAAGCCACCGAGTAAGCCTGACCATAAATTATATTTATTATTCCAATCTAATTTTGTATCAATGGTATTTAGTTTACCTAACTCTCCTGCTAAGTGGTAAGTCTCTGAAAAGCCAAACCCATCGGGCAGTAATTTAATGATCATATAACCAGCGATGAACATACCTGAGAATATGATAAACATTTGTAAGAAATGAGTATGTGAAACTGCTTTAGTACCTCCGTAAACTGTATAGAGAATTACTAATACACCAATAATACTTGTCGTATAATAATGCGGTATTTCTAATAAGGTCGATAATATTATTGAAGGTGCATAAATAGTAATACCTGTAGAAACTCCTCTTTGAATTAGAAATAAGAATGCAGTAAAGCTTCTTGTTTTTACATCAAATCTTTGCTCTAAATATTCATAGGCTGTATAAACTTTTAATCTATGATAAATAGGAATGAATGTAATACACAATACGATCATCGCCAATGGCAGTCCGAAATAAAACTGAACAAAGCGTGTACCATCCGTAAAACCTTGCCCCGGAGCTGATAAAAAAGTTATTGCACTTGCTTGTGTTGCCATCACCGAAAGACCTACATTGTACCAGGGCATTTCTCGATTAGCAAGTAAATAAGAATCTAAATTTTTCTTGCCTCTACTTTTATAAATACCATATAACACTATAAATAATAGTGTGGCAAATAAAACTATCCAGTCGAGGCCCAGCATATTAACGAGATTGACTTATAATATTTGCGAATAACTTATATGCACCAGGCACACCAGAAGGCAACTGTCTGAAAAAGGAAATGCCTGTATAAGTAAAGGTGCCTTTACCATATTGACAAGTAATTAATATGCCATCACTTTCTTTTTCGTTTGGATCATTTCCTTTGAATACTTTTCTATAATTCTCATCTACTTTAGTCAAGAAATACAATCCTCGCTCTTGCACCCAATTATTATAATCTTCTGCTTGAATTTTATTCGGATAATTAAGTATTCTATCAGCAGGATCTATGATTTTCATTTCAGCATTCTCATCTGTAATTCTATCTCTGGTTACTGTAAAACTATACGGACCCACTTTAGAACTCATACTACTAATAAAATTATTCGTATTGTATTGTACTACATAATTGCCACCTTCTTTCACATAGTTCATTAATGTTTCGTAGTGTGACTGCATTTCATTATTAGTATTATATAATCGAACACCAGCAACAATCACATCTAAGTCTTTTAATGATTTTGTACGCAAATAATTATCATCAAGAGTTACTACTTCAAATCCTAATTGTTTCAATGCCTCTGGAATATCATCACCAGCACCTGCTATATAACCAGCGCGTTTCCCTTTTACGATGATATCTATCTTTTCAACTTTTATTTTTACGGGTACGACTTGCGTTTGAGTAGGAATATGATCATACTCTATTCTCTCCACTTTTGAATTATAAACTTTATTATCAATTAAAATATATGGCTCTAATTCAGCACTAAAATTTACATCTGTAGTTTGAATTTGTATTTGAAAATTAAAGTTTGTATTATTTTCTTTAGAGCTAAATTCAATCTCTGAAGGCGAAATGGTAATACCCTTCACTTCTTTAAACTTCAATGTAGCCTTATCTATTTTTGTAAATGCTTTTACAGAGATATTAATATTTTTAATATTCTCGCTTTTTGTCAAAACGATATTTTTTTGTTGAGGTTCTATTGAAACTATTGGCAAAACTTCCACTTCTCTATTCAACTCGCCACGCACAGGGTCAGTCCATTTATATTTAAGAGATTTTGTAAACTTCAACTCTAGTCCTTTTACAACAAGAGTATAATTTACATTTAGGGGAGCAATCGGATTAGGTATGCCTATCAACATTTGATTACTCACATGAAATAATCCGGAAGATGGCTTTTCTAACAACCAATACGGATTGGAGTAATTGGTATTATCTTCAATTTTAATTTTTGTGGCATAATTGAAAAATGCATTATTCTCTAAGCT
>JBKCCA010000415.1:0-1263 GCA_046305595.1 bacterium | reverse complement strand
CAGATACCATTTTAGCGCAAATAATAAAAATGGTTCAGCAAGCGCAAGGTTCAAAAGCACCTGTACAAAAATTAGTAGATAAAATAGCAGGTATTTTTGTACCTATTGTAATCGCTATTTCAATTTTAACTTTTTTAGTATGGATAGTTTTTGGTGGAGAAAACGGATTTACTTATGCATTATTAAATTCAGTTACGGTATTAGTAATTGCCTGTCCGTGTGCCCTCGGACTCGCAACTCCAACAGCTATTATGGTAGGTGTTGGTAAAGGAGCAGAGAATAATATTTTAATTAAAGATGCTGAGAGCCTAGAAATTGCTCATAAAGTAAATGTATTGGTATTAGATAAAACAGGTACGATTACGCAGGGGAGACCAGTTGTTCAAGATGTAGTTTATACAAAACATATTACAGAAACAGACAAAGAAGTATTGTTTGCAATTGAGTCAAGATCTGAGCATCCGCTTGCTGATGCAATAGTTGAGTATTTAAAACCTACTATAAAAAACACTTCGGATGTTACAAGCTTCAACTCAGTAACTGGTAGAGGTGTGATTGCTAAACATCATCATTCAAATTTTTATGTAGGTAATATTGAATTCATGAATGAAAATAATATTCTTATAGAAGAGGAGTTCATTCAAAAGGCTAATAAACTACAAGAGGAGGGGAGTACAGTAATTTGGTTTTCAAATACTAATCGACTACTTGCAATTTATTCTATCACAGATAAAATAAAAGATAGTTCTATGAGTGCTATTAAGACTTTACAAGAGCGAGGAATTGAAGTATATATGTTAACAGGAGACAATAGAATAACTGCAACTGCTGTAGCAAAGAAAGTGGGGGTTCAGCATTTTGTTTCAAATGTACTACCATCCGAAAAATATGACTTTATAAAGAAATTACAATCTGAAGGTAAAATAGTTGCAATGGTAGGTGATGGAATTAATGATAGTCAGGCATTAGCACAAGCAGATTTAAGTATCGCTATGGGTAAAGGATCAGATATTGCGATGGATGTTGCAAAAATTACACTTATTACCTCTGATTTGCAATCAATACCTAAAGCATTATTGTTATCAAAAAAAACTGTGATGGGTATACGTCAAAATTTATTCTGGGCATTTATTTATAATATAATCGGAATACCTATTGCTGCAGGTATATTATTCCCATTAAACGGATTCCTTTTAGATCCTATGATTGCTGGAGCTGCGATGGCATTGAGCTCAGTGAGTGTAGTAAGCAATAGTTTAAGAT
>JBKCCA010000414.1:0-4286 GCA_046305595.1 bacterium | reverse complement strand
GACAAGTAGATCCTTCTAAACATCCTATGATTTTAGATTGTAGATATTTCTTTTCCAATAAAGAAAGTGCAGAGAAGGAATATGTAAGATTATTAAATATGGTTAATCCTATTTTCAGTGACACAAGTTCTATAATGGATGACAAATGGGAGAAGTCATATACAATAGGTAAACAAAATGGGACACAAAAATGTAATGGTAAAATATTCGACAACTATGGCCCATACTATAGGGTAGCCATATCAACCATATCTTTTATACCATCTGATGGTTCTCAATCATATTATGTACTTGAATTAGCATTTAGCAAAGAGGATAAATAAGGAAATATTAAATAATTCACATTGCGTATGTTGAATATTTCCTTATTTTTGCAATTCTAATTGCCCAGCTGGCGGAATTGGTAGACGCGCTGGTCTCAAACACCTGTGGGAAACCGTGCCGGTTCGACTCCGGCGCTGGGTACGAATAAAAAAGGCTCTTCATCTGAAGAGCCTTTTTCTTTTACAGCTTATTCAAGCTATCTTGAATTCTCATTAAATATTTTCTTCTGTAATAGAGATCTTTGATTTTCATCAAGAGAGCTTCCCTATTATCGACTGATTCATCAAAAGTTTTTGCAGTTGCTTGTAATTCTTCTTTGATTTCTGAATTCATCGCAACTACTTGCTCCTTGAGTTTCTCAGAGCTAGTGGTATCTGGATCTAGAGATAAATCCATAATCGCTTCGTTTATCTCCATCATCTCCATTAAGAAATCTGGAGCGAGTGCGTATTTTTCATCAACAATCAAAACTCCTTTATTAATCAATATTTGTTCTAGGCGTGTATTGAAATTTTGTAAAGCTTTATATGCTTGATTGTTGATGCTCGATAATTCTAATAATTCATTCTGTTCTTCTTCTGACTTCATTGCATGAAAATCAGGATGATATTTTTTAGAGAACTCATAGAACTTTTTCTTCAAAGCCTCTTCATCAATAAGAAACTTCTCCTCAAAACCATAGAACTCAAAATAATTCATACTCTATTTTGTGAAGAGTTTCCAAATATCGTTACCAAATGCAAAGACCATTAGAGCTACTAATATTACGAAGCCTACCATCTGTGCTTTCTCCATGAACTTATCACTTAAAGGTCGACCTATTGCCATCTCAATTAATAAGAACACTGAATGGCCACCATCTAATGCTGGTATCGGTAAGATATTCATGAAAGCTAATATCATTGATAATATCGCTGTTAATGTCCAGAATTTCGTCCAGTTGAATGTAGCTCCGTAGATTGATGCTATCCCGATCGGACCTTGAACTGCTTTGGTTGCGGCAACTTCGCCTTTTACTACTTTACCTAAACCTTTAACATTATCTGTCAAGGTGCTGATTGCTTTACTAGCTCCAATAGGTAATGATTCAAACAATCCGTATTGAATAGATTCTAATTTAAAATCTATTACTGGTGCAAAACCAATGGTACCTTCCGAAGTTACTAATGCATTTAATTTGATAGTATCATTTGATCTTAATACTGCTATTTCGATTGTCTTGTTTGCGCTATCTTTTAATATTGATTTTAACTCATCCATGTATAAAACAGATGTACCGTTTACCGATATAATTTGATCTCCTTTTTTCAAGTTTGCTTTCTCTGCATTACTACCTGCAATAACTGTATCAATTACAATTTGCATTCTCGGGAAATCATCGATATAATTTGATCTTCCTTTGTCAGATAATTTCTCCATGAAATCTTTTGGCACTTGCACTTGTAATTTTTCATCACCTCTCTGTACTTCTAATACCGATGCTCCGAAAATTACTTCTGAACTCCATAATTGATTATATTTTTCAATTGCTTTACCATTTACTGATAAAACTTTATCACCACTCTTCAATCCGATTTCTTGTGCTAATTCATAAGCAACAATTCCATGTCTTGCTTCTGAATTTGGAACGAAAGATTCGCCGTTAAAGAATGTTAACATCCAGAATATAAAAATACCTAAGATCACGTTCACCGTAACACCACCAAGCATTACGATTAATCTTTGCCAAGCTGGTTTAGATCTAAACTCCCAAGGTTGTGGCTCTTGTTTCATCTGCTCAGTATCCATCGACTCGTCGATCATACCTGCAATTTTCACATAACCTCCTAAGGGTAACCAACCAATTCCATACTCACAACCTTTATAATTAAAGCTGAATAATTTGAATCCCCATGCATCAAAAAACAAGTAGAACTTCTCTACTTTTATGCCAAACATACGAGCCGTAAGAAAATGTCCTAACTCGTGTAATAATACTAAAATCGATAAGCCAGCGATAAGCTGGGCTGCCATAATTAATCCGTTCATTCCTTTTTTTCGTATTGAGTATTGCGTATTGAGTACTGCGAAAATGTGCTATCAAATCAATTGCGCAATCTTCGTTCTTAACTCTTAATCCTTAATTCTTAATTTTGCCAAGGGCAAATATACGCGTTTCTTTATCTGTTACCACATAATCATCGTAGCTTGGTTGTGACATAAATGCAACATTTTGCATACATTCTGCTATCACATCTGACATTTCTAAAAAGCCTATTTGATCTTTTAAAAATGCAGCGACTACTACTTCATTTGCGGCGTTTAATATACAAGGCATATTGCCTCCTTTGTTCATTGCATCATATGCTAATCCTAAATTTCTAAACGTTTCCATGTCTGCTTTTTCGAAAGTCAAATTCGGATAATTTAAGAAATCAAACCTCGGGAAATCTGCATCTATTCTATGCGGATAAGCGAGTGCATATTGTATTGGCAATTTCATATCTGGTAATCCCATCTGTGCTTTCATTGAACCGTCATTGAACTGCACGATTGAATGTACGATTGACTGCGGATGTACAATAACATCAATCTGCTCTGCTTTTAAATTAAATAACAACTTCGCTTCTATCACCTCTAAGCCTTTATTCATAAGGCTTGCAGAGTCAATGGTGATCTTCGCTCCCATCGTCCAGTTAGGGTGTTTTAATGCCTGTTCTTTTTTGATGGATGTCAACTCTTCGCGTTTTCTTCCTCTAAAAGGTCCGCCTGATGCAGTCAAATAAATTTTTTCAATTTTATTATGCCACTCTCCTGCTAAACATTGAAAGATTGCTGAATGCTCTGAATCTACTGGTACAATATGTACATTATTTTCTTCAGCTAGTGCAGTGATTAATTCACCTGCAACTACTAATGTTTCTTTATTCGCTAATGCGATATCTTTCTTTGCTTTGATTGCGCTGATGGTTGGTCTTAATCCCGCATAACCCACCAATGCCGTCAACACCATATTTATACTATCGAAGGTAACTACATCGGCTAATGCTGCTTCACCTGCAAATACTTTTATGTCGTACGATGATAATAAAGATTTTAAATCTTCATACTTCGACTCGTCTTGCACTACTACGGCATTTACATCAAACTCTATAGCTTGTGCAGCTAATAATTCTATATTCGAATTAGCAGTTAATACTTCTACTTTGAACTTATCTTTATTCGCTCTTACAACATCTAATGCTTGTGTGCCAATAGAACCTGTAGAACCAAGTATTGCGATGTTTTTCATTTTTACTTATTTATCATATTAGTTAACTGATCTGCAATTTTGCGATCGTTCGATAAACGAGGCACCTTATTTTGTCCGCCTAACTTACCCTCTGACTTCATATAATCTATGAAAGCATTTTTATTTAAACTACGAACAACTAAAGGCCTTAATATGTTTCCTTGTATTAAGTCTGTGTAGTAGATATTCTTCTTCTGTAATAACTCATCTAACTTATCTGCAAATGCTTGCATGTTTGTTGGCTCTTGCGCAAACTCAATGAACCATTCATGATAAGGTAATGCCGAATCATTTGGCGTTACTTGTGGCGCAACTGTAAATTCTATGACTTCCGCATTAAATTCTTTTGCTGCATTCATCATCGCATATTCTACTTCCTCACCTATTACGTGCTCTCCAAATGCTGATATATAATGTTTGATTCTTCCGCTGACAATTATTTTATAAGGGTCTTTAGAAATAAATTTAACTGTATCTCCGATGCTATATCCCCATAAACCTGCATTCGTATTTAATATGATTGCATAATTTTTATCGAGCTCTACTTCTGCTAATGATAAGCGAGTCGGATTCTCATTGAAATATTCATCAACCGGAATGAATTCATAAAACATTCCTGCATCGATATTTAATAATAAGCCTTTTTCTACTTGTGAATTTTGATAGGCGATGAACCCTTCTGAAGCAGGAT
>JBKCCA010000413.1:0-2491 GCA_046305595.1 bacterium | reverse complement strand
CATCGAGATTGCACCATTAGCTTTTATGAGAGGTAGAACTCTTGATAATGCTTTTGTTATTTTAGATGAGGCTCAAAATGCAACTGATATGCAGTTGAAAATGTTTCTAACTAGAATGGGTCCGACCGCTAAATTTATTCTTACCGGTGACGTAACTCAAATTGACTTACCTAAAAAACAAATGTCGGGTTTATATACAGCTTTAAATATATTAAAAGACATTCAAGGTATCGATATTATATACTTAACAGGTGAAGACGTTGTACGACACAAACTTGTGAAGCGCATATTAGAAGCTTACGGCGACATACAGTGATAGTACTGAAGTAGCTAGTAGCTAGACGTATCTAGTTACTAGCTACTCTTGTACTATCATTTAATCTATTTATATTTGTGCATGCCAAGTCCTACTTTCAATTTCCCTAATCAAAAAGGCTTTTATAGCGGTAAAGTTCGCGATGTTTATAACATTGATGATAAGTACTTAGTAATGCATGCATCTGATAGAATTTCAGCTTTTGATGTTGTATTACCTAGACCTATACCCTATAAAGGTCAAGTTCTAAATCAGATAGCTGCACATTTTTTATCTGCTACTAAAGATATTGTACCTAATTGGGTGATAGATGTACCAGATCCTTGTGTGACGATCGGACTAAGATGTGAAACTTACCCGGTAGAGATGGTGGTTAGAGGTTATTTAGCCGGACATGCATGGAGAGAGTATAAATCAGGTAAGAGAAGTGTATGTGGCGTTTCATTACCAGAGGGATTAAATGAAAACGATAAACTACCTATTCCGATTATTACACCTACTACCAAAGCACACGAAGGACATGATGAGGATATTAGTAGAGAAGATATCATTGCAAAGGGTTTAGTTTCTGAATCTGAATACATCCAATTAGAGAATTACACATTTGCTTTGTATGCACGCGGACAAGAGATGGCAGCTGATAAAGGTTTGATATTGGTTGATACAAAATATGAATTCGGTAAAATTGGTTCAACTATTTACCTAATAGATGAAATTCACACTCCAGATTCTTCACGATATTTTTATGCTGATGGTTATGAAGAGCGTCAGAAATTAAAACAAGAGCAAAAGCAATTATCAAAAGAGTTTGTTCGTAAATGGCTTATTGAAAATAATTTTCAAGGTAAAGAAGGTCAAACAGTACCGACAATGACAGATGAAAAGTTATTAGAAATCTCTGAACGTTATATTGAACTATACGAAAGTATTACAGGAAAAAAGTTTGAAAAAGTAAGTTTAGAAAATGTAAACGAACGAATTCAAGGAAATGTAATCAATTCATTAAAAGAATTAATAAATTAACACTATTTTAGTGTTCTAAACACCTACATCATGAGATTTGAACTTGACAAACACGAGAAATACGCATTAATAAAACCTTTAGACATTACAGATCTTAATTCAGAATCAGCCCCAAAGCTAAAGTCTGAGATTTTATTAATTCATACAGAAGAGATCTACAACATCGTTTTAGATTTAAGTAATGTACGCTCTGCTGATGAATCAGGAGTTAGTGCATTATTATCTGCCAATAGACTTTGTAGGAATTATGAAGGTACTTTTGTATTAGCCAGCGTACACTCTGAAATTCAAGAATTACTTGCTCTATCTACTACTGAAAATTATATCAATATAGTACCAACAGTTACAGAGGCTATTGATTTAATTTTTATGGAAGAAATTGAAAGAGACTTAAATAGAGAGCTAAACGACGGCGAAGATAACTAATTCAAAAAATGGCAAACTTTGATGTTACTGTTTTAGGTAGTAGTTCTGCTACACCAGCTAATAACAGAAATCCGAGTGCCCAATTACTTAACCTTAATGAGAAATTTTATTTAATTGATTGCGGCGAAGCAACTCAAAATCAATTAAATAAGTTCCGTATAAAATCATCTCGTATTGATTTTGTTTTTATCTCTCATCTACATGGTGATCATTACCTTGGTTTAGTTGGATTGTTATCAACTATGCATTTACACGGACGTACAAAAGAAATTCATATATACGGTCCGCCTGAGCTTAAAGAAATAATCGATCTACAACTCAAAGTATCTGAAACAGTATTAAGATATCAAATAGAATTTCATTCAACGCATACAGAATATTCTGAAAAAATATTTGAAAGCAATGATTTAATAGTTGAAACTATTGTCTTGAATCATAGAATTCCTACAACTGGCTTTGTTTTTAAAGAGAAGCCTAAGAAAAGAAAAATAAACTCTGCTAAAATGGAGGAATATGATGTTCCTCTTGAATACATTCCATTGCTTAAAAATGGTATTGATTATTCAGATAAATATGGTAATACCATAGCAAATACTGAATTAACTTTCGACCCATCACCGTCAAAATCATTTGCTTATTGCTCAGATACTCTCTATAATGAAAACTTCATTGAGCAAATAGAAGGTGTAGATATGCTTTATCATGAAGCTACATTTTTACATGAGC